>JBNKOT010000152.1:0-16191 GCA_050294855.1 Draconibacterium sp.
CGACAACATGGATCTTGAGAAAGAACGTGGAATTACGATTAAAAGCCATGCAATTCAGATGGATTATTTGTACAACAATGAAGCTTACAAATTAAATCTTATTGATACTCCGGGACACGTCGATTTTTCGTATGAAGTTTCGCGTTCGATTGCTGCTTGCGAAGGTGCTTTGCTGATAATTGACGCTACGCAAGGAATTCAGGCACAAACCATTTCTAATTTATATCTGGCCATTGAGCACGATCTGGAAATTATTCCGGTGTTGAATAAAATGGATTTACCCAATGCCATGCCCGAGGTTGTTGAAGAACAAATTATCGATTTAATTGGCTGCGACCACGAAGACATTATTCTCGCCAGCGGAAAAACAGGTGATGGAATAGAAACAATTCTTGAAAACATTATTCAAAAAATACCTGCACCAAAAGGAGATCCAAATGCGCCATTGCAAGCTTTAATTTTCGATTCGGTTTTTAATTCGTTCAGAGGAATTATTGCCTACTTCAAAATTGCAAACGGCCAGATCAGAAAAAAAGATTTGGTAAAATTTATGGCCACAGGAAAACAGTATCATGCCGACGAGGTTGGTGTTCTAAAATTAGGACTCGAAAAAAGAGATGTCCTTTCTGCTGGCGATGTTGGATATATTATTTCTGGAATTAAAACGGCAAAAGAGGTAAAAGTTGGCGATACCATTACGCATGTCGAAAACCCGTGTGAAAAACGAATTGAAGGATTCGAAGAAGTAAAACCAATGGTTTTTGCGGGTATCTATCCGATCGATGCTGACGATTATGAAGACCTGAGAAACGCGATGGACAAGTTGCAGTTAAACGATGCATCTTTAACATTTGAACCGGAATCGTCGGCTGCGCTTGGATTTGGATTCCGTTGCGGATTCCTTGGACTGCTTCATATGGAAATTATTCAGGAACGACTCGAACGTGAATTCGACATGAACGTAATTACTACCGTTCCCAACGTTTCGTATCTGGCACATTTAACCAACGGCACAACACAAACCGTATACAATCCTTCGGGAATGCCTGTTTCAACTTCGGTAGAACAAATCGACGAACCTTATATTCGTGCAAATATTATTACAGCTTCTGAATTTATCGGCCCGGTAATGAATTTATGTCTTGATAAAAGAGGTACCTTAATTAGTCAAAACTATCTGACATCGGAGCGAGCTGAACTGGTTTTTAATTTGCCATTGGGTGAAATTGTTTTCGATTTTTACGACAAACTAAAAAGTATTTCAAAAGGTTACGCTTCGTTCGACTATCACATGAGCGACTACAAACCGGCAAAACTTGTGCGTTTAGATATTCTTTTAAATGGCGAAATGGTTGATGCACTTTCTACATTAATCCATTTCGATAATGCCTACAATTTTGGTCGTAGGATGTGCGAGAAATTAAAAGAACTGATTCCGCGTCAACAGTTCGACATTGCTATTCAGGCTGCAATTGGAGCAAAAATTATTGCCCGCGAAACCGTGAAAGCAGTAAGAAAAGATGTTACGGCAAAATGTTACGGTGGCGATATTACGCGAAAAAGAAAATTACTGGAAAAACAGAAAAAAGGTAAAAAGAGAATGAAACAGGTTGGTAATGTTGAAGTTCCTCAAAAAGCCTTTTTAGCGGTTCTGAAACTCGACTAAAAGTTTACAATTGAATAAAAAAATAGCCCGAAATTTGCTTTCGGGCTATTTTTTTTATTCAGAATTTTTAACCGATCAGACAATCAGTTTGTATCCTTTTCCGTGTACATTAATAATCTCTACACTTTCTTCTTCTTTTAAATGCTTACGCAATTTGGTAATGTAAACATCCATGCTTCGTGCATTAAAATAATTATCGTCGATCCAAATCGATTTTAAAGCATAATTACGCTCTAAAACTTTATTGGAATTTTGGCAAAGTAACTTAAGCAGGTCAGATTCTTTGGTGGTTAATTTCACCGAATTTTCTCCTTCCGAAAGTGTTTGTTTGCGTATATCGAAAGTAAATTTACCAAGGGTAAAAATCTGTTGAGCAGCGGCTTGATTTTCCTGCGCTGTTCTTCTTAAAATTGCTTCAATCCGAAGAATTAATTCTTCCATGCTAAAAGGTTTGGTAATGTAATCGTCGGCGCCCAATTTAAAACCTTCCAGCACATCTTCTTTCATATTTTTTGCCGTCAGAAAAATAATCGGAATGTCGGCATTTACAATTCGAATGTCTTTTGCCAATGTAAATCCGTCTTTTTTTGGCATCATTACATCGAGCACACAAATATCATAATGACCTTTCATAAAACCTTTGTAAGCTGCCTCTCCGTCAGGAAAAAGTTCAGCATCAAAACCTTTTGCAATTAAATACTCTTTTAATAGCAATCCTAAATTCTCATCGTCTTCGGCAAGTAATAATTTTGTTTTTTGTTCCATGGTTAATTAATTATTTGTGGGAAAATTATACTAAATTTTGTTCCTTTATTTAAAGCACTTTCAACCTTTATTTTTCCTTCGTGTGAATCTACAATTTTTTTCACATAGCTCAAACCCAGTCCAAACCCCTTCACATTATGAACGTTTCCGGTGGGCACACGATAAAAACGATCGAAAATCTGAGACTGGTGATCTTTCGAAATTCCGATACCATTATCTTTCACTGAAATAACAACATGCTCGTCGATGCTTTCAGTACTCACTTCTATTTCAGGAATATCTTTACTGTATTTTACGGCATTGTCGAGCAAATTAAAAACTACATTGGTCACATGAACCTCATCGCCTTTTATCATTAAAACGCCATCGGCAACCTTGGCTTTTAATGTTCCGTTTTTACTTTTTACCCGCAATTCGAAATTACTTACAACCGAATTTATCATTTTATTTACATCGAATTCCTTAAACTTGAATTTTAAACGTCCTTCGTTGAATACTGCCATTTGCAACACTTTCTCCACCTGAAAACTCAAACGTTTACTTTCCTGGTTGATGACTTTTGAAACATGATCGATCATGGAAGGAGTATTCGAAATACTTTGATCCTGCAACATCTGACTTGCCAACGAAATGGTTGAAATTGGTGTTTTCAATTCATGCGTCATATTATTAATAAAGTCGTTTTTGATGTTCGACAACTTCTTTTGCCTGAAAATTACAAGAATGGTGTAAACAAAAATCCCGATCAGAAAACCGGTCAGAATGATGGTTGGAATAATCGACAAACCCGTTTGTTTTAAAAGATAACCCGATCGTTTCGGGAAATAAATATTTAAATAGTTAGGATTCGATCCATAAGTATCGTAGCGAAATAAAACCTGCGCAAATTCTTCCTGTCGCCCCCGATTGTAATCCGAATTCCCAAAAATAATTTTCTCGCGGCCGAGGTTCGAATTTTTAACTGCGTATTTAAAATCAAGATCGATTTGTGTTTCGGCAATCGCAGAATGCAGAATATTATCGAGAAATGCAGAATCAATCCGTTCTTCTATCGGCCGCCCTTCGAGTAATATTTTATAATTCCGCCAGTCCATGTTTCTCAACCACTGTTCGCGTCGTCGGTTTTGCTGAATTTGAAAAAGTTGTGTCATTGCCAACGAATCAAGCGATGTAAAATTTTCTGTAGTATCCGGAATATTAATACTGTATTCTTCTATTACCGCCACACTCGAAGATTGATTATCGATTTCGAGACTAAACGACCGGTTTAAAACCTGGTTACGCGGAAAGACATTAAATCCTTCGGGAATCTCTGGTTCGATCGGTAGCTTTTTTTCAGCCGCACTTCTTCGAGCTTCGTTTTCTTCGTATTGATTTAATTGAGCCGAAACCAACAAAAGTGCATTTTCAACCAATTGATTAAATTGCTCCTCCCGGATATCGGATGCAGATTTGATCATACTTGCCTGCACAAATATTAAGCCCGACAACACCGCTGCCATCACTACAATTAATGTAATTAACATCTTTCGACTCATGCAACAAAGATAGTTTTATTGAAACGCCGTGATTGACCCGATTAACAAATTTTAACAGAGAATGTTAAATTGTAAACTTTATTAACCCCAACATCAAAATTCGATCAGATTCGTGCTTTTATTTAACATATCTTAAAGATTCAGATGCCATTTAGATTGACTTTAAAACTTCCTTTATCGTTTTTGGAAAGTATTGATATTCGAGCTCATGGACTTTGTTAGCCACATCTTCTGCCGAATCACCGGGTAAAACCGTACATTTTGCCTGAAAAATAATGGTTCCCTCGTCGTATTTTTCGTTGACCCAATGAATTGTAATTCCCGATTCGCTTTCTTTATTTTCTACCACCGATTGATGCACTTTCATTCCATACATTCCTTTGCCCCCATATTTGGGTAAAAGTGCCGGATGAATGTTTAAAATTTTGAATTTTTGAACCAAATTGTTTGGAACTAACCACAAAAATCCGGCTAGAACGATTAAATTAACATTCCGTTCCAATAATTTTTCAACAACAAAATTGCCATTTATAAATTCATTTCGTCCAAAAACAAAGGTTTCAATTCCAAAATTAGCTGCTCTTTTCAAAGCAAATGCATCGGCTTTATTTGACCAAACAGAATCGACAATAACGTCTTCATTATCAGAATAATACTCGATTATGTTCTGTACATTCGTCCCCGATCCCGAAGCAAATAATGCAATTTTTTTTCTTTTCATCTTAACAATTCTTTAAACTGTCGAACATTTGAATAAGATGTTCAAAACAAGAGGTTTGTTTCTTAGCTTAGTAGCTTCGTTAACATCTTTTTTTATTTTTTTCTTGGAGATTTCGAGCGTAAATGTATTACTTTGCAGCGAATTATTTAAAAACAAATTTAAGTATTAATCAAAATTAAGAATTATGTCTGACGTTGCAGCAAAAGTAAAAGCAATAATTGTTGACAAATTAGGAGTTGACGAGAGTGAAGTAACAAACGAAGCATCTTTCACAAATGACTTAGGTGCCGATTCACTTGATACAGTAGAATTAATCATGGAATTCGAAAAGGAATTTGACCTTGCTATTCCAGATGATGAAGCAGAAAAAATTTCCACAGTAGGAGAAGCAATTGCTCATATAGAAGCAGCTGTTTAATTTAGAATAGTAAGTAATATTCATAAAATTCATTTATGGAATTTAGACGGGTAGTTATAACCGGCGTAGGAACTGTTAATCCTTTAGGTAACTCCGTTGAAGAGTATTGGAATAATTTAAAGAAGGGTGTGAGCGGGGCAGGCCCCATCACTCATTTCGACGCTTCGAAGCATGCAACACAGTTTGCCTGCGAGATAAAGGATTTCGATGCACTTCAATACATGGAGAAAAAAGACGTTCGCAAATACGATTTGTATACGCAATATGCTTTTGCAAGTACTGCACAAGCGATTGCCGATTGCGGACTCGATCTGGAAAAGGTTGATGGTGATAGAGCCGGAATAATTTGGGGAGCCGGAATTGGAGGACTACAAACCTTTTTTGAGGAAAGTAGAGCTTACAACGAAGAGAGACCTAGATTCTCGCCGTTTTTTATCCCTAAAATGATTGCTAACATTGCGGGTGGATTACTTTCCATCAAATATGGTTTTAGAGGGCCAAACTATACTACGGTTAGTGCTTGTGCCTCGGCATCGCATGCTATGATCGACGCTATGAACATGATTCGTATGGGCAAAGCAGATATTATGGTAACCGGTGGTTCCGAAGCGGGTGTTAACGAAGCGGGTATGGCCGGATTCAACTCGATGAGAGCTTGTTCCACACGCAATGATGATCCTACAACTGCCTCCCGTCCGTTCGATAAAGACCGCGATGGTTTTGTAATGGGCGAAGGTTCAGCAGCTTTTATTTTGGAAGATTACGAAAGCGCTGTTAAAAGAGGAGCTAAAATTTATGCCGAATTAGCTGGCGGCGGAATGTCGGCCGATGCCTTTCACATGACTGCCCCCGACCCGGAAGGGAAAGGTGCAAATCTTGTGATGAAATGGGCTTTGGAAGATGCAGGTTTAAAACTGGACGAAGTTGATTATATCAACGTTCATGGCACGGCAACTCCATTGGGCGATATTGCAGAACCAAAAGCTATTTTAAAAACATTTGGTGATCATGCTTACAAATTAAGTATCAGTTCCACTAAATCGATGACCGGCCATTTACTCGGAGCAGCGGGAGCTATTGAAGGGTTGGCCTGTGTTCTGGCAATAAACAATAGCGTAATTCCTCCTACTATTAACCACTTTACCGACGATCCTGAAATTGACGAAAAATTGGATTTTACATTCAATGTTGCCAAAGAGAGGGAAGTAAATGTAGCAATTAGCAACACATTTGGGTTTGGTGGACATAATGCAACTGTGGTATTTAAAAAACTATAGGAAACTGTGGTTAAAAGAATAGTACAACGAGTAAAACTCTTTTCGTCGAATCGAAAGGAGTTTTACTTGTTTTTAAAGGACCTTCTCGGATTTTATCCCCAGAATCTGAAACTATACGATATTGCATTTATTCATAAATCGGCATCCACTGTCGACTCGCAGGGAAACTACGTAAACAACGAACGTTTGGAGTTTTTGGGCGATGCAGTTTTAGGTTCTATTATTGCCGATTTCCTGTACAATCGTTTTCCTCAGGAAGACGAAGGATTTCTTACAAAAACACGTTCGAAACTGGTTAATCGCTCTTTTTTAACCAACCTGACCTTCGAAATGGGTTTGCATGTGTTTATCGATTCGAACACAACAAAAACCGTCGATAAAAGCCACATTTACGGCGATGCACTCGAAGCTTTAATCGGTGCAATTTATCTCGACAAAGATTACAAATCGGCAAAGTTTTTTGTGACCAAAAAAATTCTTTCTCAATTTGTTAACCTGAACGAAGTAGAGCAATCGGACTTGAACTATAAAAGTCAGTTAATCGAGTGGAGTCAGAAAAACAAAAAAGAGATAAGTTTCGAAACCACCGAAGAACTTCAGGCCAACACCAAACAACCAAAATTTAAAGCCGTTGTAAAAATCGACGACAAAAAAATTGGATCGGGAAAAGGCACTTCAAAAAAAGAAGCACACCAGAAGGCAGCAAAAGAAGCACTGGAAAAGTTAAAGGATTAGTTTTCTTATTTTCGCTTTCATCAATCAAAACGCTTTATTTGTATATTTGCCCCTCATTAAAATTGCATGGACAACATTTTTGTAATTGGATTAGGATTTTTGGCGCAAGGACTTTTTTTTATCCGAACAATTGCGCAATGGTTTAAATCGGAGCGCGAAGGCGAAGTAATTTCACCCATAATTTTTTGGCAAATTAGTTTAGTCGCTTCCATTCTAATGCTTACCTATGGAATATTAAGAGACGATTTTGCCATTATTGTAGGGCAGTTTTTGGTTTACAGCATTTATATCCGAAACCTTCAATTAAAAGGTGCCTGGCACAAAATGCACTGGTTGTCGCGCAGTATGGCCATTATTATTCCACTAATTTACCTGGTTTGGTTAATTACATCGGGCAGTTTCAACTCGATATTTAACAACAAAAATGTTTCGCTTTTTTGGATGATTTGGGGAACCACCGCACAACTTGTTTTTATTTCGCGCTTTTTCTACCAGTGGCTTTATTCCGAAAACAAAAAAGAGTCGGTTTTACCGCTGGGATTTTGGATTATCAGCACTTTTGGATCGATCATGATTTTTACCTATTCGATAGCACGACTCGATCCGGTTTTGTTTGCTGCACATAGTCTGGGCCTTTTTATTTACACGCGAAATATTTTGTTGCACTATGGAAAAGGCAGCCTGTTTTCGAAACTCCAGAACATTCCATTTCTGAATAAAATCATTGATAAAGTTTCGGATAAAATCAAGTAAATATTTTCATCTCCGAATGCATTGAGCTGATCAGTCATACGCTGAAAACTTAGCTTTTAGTTTCAGGCAATTTTGCTTTTACCATCTCTCTCAGACCAAAATAAATCGGCAGCGAAAAAACAAAAACAATAAATCCCCAAATGGGTGCATAAAAACTAACAATTGCGCCTCTCATTACAATTTGGGGCGAAATATCGGTGGCTGCACGAATGGCTTCGAGTGCTTCAACAATACCAATAATCTGCGACAACATTCCAAGAACTGCAGCCATTGAACCTGCCATTAAAATTAAACCCAGCAGTTTAAAATTTACCTTTCCTTTCGAAAACACTTCGAAAATTTTCCATACAGCCACAACCAATACTAAAATCCCCAATAAACTAATAAGATGCATGTATGGCCCGCCAATTTTATAAGCTTGCAACATGTATCCAAATCCGCTTTCTACTTTATCGATTTCCATCATTTCTAATTTTAAAATTTATGACTACAATTTAAATTAAAGCTGTAAATGGCATATAATTTAATCGTTGAACAACATCGATACATACCTCAACTACATTTTTTACCCTAAGCTGGCTCTATAATGTGTTTTTGGTTGTTCGACTGCTGTTTTGTGCATTTAATCGAATGAATAATAAATTCATCAATTTCAATATTATTTTTCTAAATTTAGTATTGAAATGACCGAAAAGCTACAAAATATTATCCAACATTTTCAGGAATCAAAAATTACCCGGATCATTAGCCACGTTTTGTTTTGGGTAATTGTTGCTGTTTTTTACTTTTTCCTGTTTAACTGGAACAGCGAATTTCGCGAAGTTTCGATTATTTTTTCTGCCGGACTTTTACCGGTTGCCCTTCTGGTGACTTATTTTTTCAACTACATTTTAGTACCCAAATATTTATGGCGAAAGCGTTACGTAAATTTCTTTCTTTTTAGTTTTTACACTTTAGTGATTGCGTCGTGGTTCTCTTTTTTAATTGTTTTTTATGCGCTTATATATATATTAAACGAAAAGGCTTCGATCGAACCGGCGGCACTTCATCCCGAGTTGCAAGTGATTGCGTTAAACTTTATCGTGTTTTTTGCGATTGCGATCAAACAGATTAAACGTGTTTTTTTTATTCAACAGGAAAAAAACGAACTCGAAAAAACAAAACTCAGTACCGAACTCAAATTAAAAGAGGCGGAATTAAAACTTTTAAAAGCACAAATTCATCCGCATTTTCTGTTTAACACTTTAAATAATTTATACGGCTTAGCACTCGAAAAATCGGATCGGGCACCCGATTTGGTTTTGCGTTTATCCGAAATTCTCGATTACATTTTGTACCGTTGCAACGAAAAACATGTGCTGCTTTCCGACGAAATTAAAAACCTGAAAAATTACATCGAAATCGAAAAGATCAGGTATTCAGAGAAACTAAAACTCGATTTTGTTTTTCCGGAAAATACGGCAGAAATAAAAATTGCACCTTTAATTCTACTTCCTTTTGTCGAAAACGCATTTAAGCATGGAGTAAGTAATAACACCGGAATTGCACGGGTTGAAATTCGCACGTCGCTGGTCGATAAAAATCTGATTTTTAAAATAACGAACTCTAAAAATTTGTTGATTAAAAAAGAAGAAACCTACTCGAAAGGAATTGGTTTGAAAAACGTAAAGAAACGTCTGGAATTTATGTATCCCGAGAAATACATTCTTTCTATTAAGGAAGATCAAGAAAATTTTTCTGTAAATTTAACACTCCATTTAGAAGACTGAATTATGTTCAGATGTATCATTATCGACGACGAACCGATTGCTATTCGTGTAATCAAAACTCATCTCGCGGTATTTACCGATTTTGAGGTGGTTGCGGAGTGTTCGAATGCGCTGGAAGCTATGCCAATTTTAAACAAAGAAAAAATTGACTTGCTTTTTTGCGACATTCAGATGCCGCAAATTACCGGTGTCGAATTTGTCCGTTCGCTGGCACATCCACCCCATGTAATTTTCACAACTGCCTACAGAAATTACGCCGTCGATGCTTTCGAACTACAGGTAATCGACTATCTTTTAAAACCAATTTCGTTCGAACGTTTTACCAAAGCCATTAATAATTTTCTTGAAAAAGAATCGCATCAAACCAAAAATACGACAAGCGAAAACAATGGAATTATTGATGATTTTATTTTTCTGAAAGCCGACAAAAAACATCATAAAATCAACCTATCCGACATTCTTTATTTTGAAAGTTTGGGAGATTATGTAATTGCACACACTGTCAACAAAAAAATAGTTACAAAAGAAAAAATCAGCAATTTAGCGCAAACGCTTTCACCCGGATTATTTATTCAAATCCACCGAAGTTTTATTGTTTCGATTTCGAAAATTGAAGCGGTTGGACCGGGCTTTGTCGAAATCAATAAAAAGAAGCTTCCGGTGGGAAGAAACTATAAACCACAACTCAATAATTTGATTCAAAAAGATTAAACCTTTCTTATTTTAAACTGTTTTTTTCTTTACTTTCGGAAACTGTTCGCCAATTTATGAACGACAAAAACAAATATATTATCCGCGAAGGCTGGATCTCGATTATTGCCAATATTTTACTTTTTGCACTAAAATACTGGGCTGGAATTGTTACCGGTTCGATTGCATTAATTGCTGATGCTTGGCATACTTTAACCGATTCGGTGTCGTCTGTAATTGTGCTGATTGGTGGAAAAATTTCGAAAAAACCTGCCGACGACGATCATCCTTTTGGTCACGGACGTGCAGAACACATTGCTGCAATAATTATTGGAGTTTTGCTTGCAATTGTTGCTTTCGATTTTGTGATGGGAGCAATCGACAAATTTGGAACGCGCGAAAAAACAAATTTTGGAACCATTGCCTGGGTAGCAACTATTGTTTCGATTGTGGCCAAAGAACTGATGGCACAATATGCATTTTGGGGATTCAAAAAAACAAATTCGTCGATTTTAAAAGCCGATGGCTGGCACCACCGAACTGACTCACTTTCGTCGATTGTAATACTTATCGGAATTATTTTCGGGAAATATTTTTGGTGGACCGATGCTGTGCTTGGTTTAATTGTTGCGATTATGATTGCCTACGCCAGTTACGAAATTCTATCGAAAGAAATTACCTCACTTTTGGGTGAAAGTCCATCGGAAGATCTTCTACTCGACATTCGGGAAACTGCTCAGAAAGCTTCAGAACAACCACTCCATTTGCACCACATTCACATTCACAATTACGGGCAACATACAGAATTAAGTTGCCACATAAAACTACCTCCCGAAATGCCACTTAACGAAGCGCACGATATATGCACTTTGGTTGAAAATACCATAGAAGAAAAATTTGGATACATTTCTACTATTCATCCTGAACCAATAACCTGGGAGAATCCGGGAATTTAATCGGGCAATTCTACAACTTTCAAATTTCGGAAATGAATTTCTGCGCCTTCCGATTCGAGGCAAATGTATCCTTCGGTTTTTGACGATTTACTAATTCCGTTTACAAACTTTCCATTCACCGAAAGTTTAATGGTTCCGTCAACACACACCACATCGTACACGTTCCACTCCCCTTTTCCTTTGCAGCGGTTTTCTTTCGATTTACTTCTTGTTCCCCGCGCATTATCGGGTATTGTTTCCACACCGCCGACACCAAAAAGTTCGCCATGAACATAAGCAATTGGAGGGACTTTCCCGTCTTTTGTGTTGATTCTCACCCATTCGAGTTCGAGCATCTGAACTTCAACACCGTTGGGCAATCGGTTTGTTTCGTCGGCATTTGCATCGCTCCACACAAAAGTACCTGAATTTCCTCCGGCTTCCATGTGTTTCCATTCGATGTGCATTAAAAAGTTTTTATACTTTTTTTCCGATCGAACCACTCCAATTGGTTGGCCGTAACAAATGAGTTCATCGTTTTTTAAACGCCAGGTATCTTCGTTGGTATTTACCTGAAACCATTGAATTGCTTCTCCTTTTACCTTTTCTGCTGAAGTTATTTTCTCGGCGCCCGCAACTTCTCCAAATTTGAAAAGCGGTGTTTGCGCTAGGCACACTCCCGAAATAAGAAGGAATAAAAAGATGAAAATCGTCTTCATTTTGAATGTGTTAATTTAATTATTCGAAAATTCAGTCGTTTCATTTCTAAGAAATCTGACAACCTGAAACAGATTTTTCCTTTTCGTCGAAATGACAAGAGATTTTTAAATGGCTTTATTTGGAATTCCAACAACAGGTTCTTCTTCTTTTACTTCTGGAACCGGACCAAATGCATAGGTTTTTGGACCGAGGTATAAATCTGAATTCATAAGTTCTTCCCAGGTAACATCTTTCCCGGTGTAGGCCGAAATCCGCCCCATTATAGTAATCAAAGTTGAATTAACCTGCGCTTCGGCATCACTCAATGGTTTGCCGGTTCTGATGGCCGTTATCAGGTTAATGTGTTCCTGTATATACGGATTTGTAATTTTCCATTTCGAATCGGGTTCACCTTCTTCTGGATAAGGATATTTCCAAATTTGATTGCCTTGTAAATCGTAGATTTTTCCGGCTGCATCGGCATATCCTTTTGTACCCATAATTTGCTCCACTTTCCGATTGGTGCAACCATTTATTTGTCGTGCCGCACAATTGGTTCTGATTCCATTTTCGTAAACATATTCAATACTGAAAAAATCGTACTGATCGCCCGAAACGCGTCTTTGTCGTCCTCCCCACCCAGTTGCTCTCACCGGGTTTTCGTTCATGTACCAATTCATCACGTCCACTTCGTGAATAAACTGTTCGGTAATGTGATCTCCCGAAAGCCAGCAAAAATTCACCCAGTTCCGAAGCATGTATTCCATGTCGGTCCAATTAGGATTGCGGTTTCGATACCACAAAGCACCGCCGTTTCGAATAATATTGGCACCAACAATTTTGCCAATTTTGCCATTTGCGACCTGACGTTGTGTTTCAATATAATCTTTCTGAACCCGGCGAATTGTACCGCTAACCATGCACAACCCGATTGCTTCCGCTTTTTTAGACGATGCCAAAACCGAGCGTGCACCAACCGGATCAACCGCAATTGGTTTCTCCATAAAAATATGTTTGCGCGCAGTTACCGCCGCTTCAACATGGGCAGGACGAAAATGTGGAGGAGTACAAAGTAAAACCAGATCAACACCCGAATCAATTACTTTTTCGTAACTGTCGAATCCAACAAAACAATTTTCGTCGGCAATTTCAACGCCGCGTTGAGTTTTTAGTTCGTTTCGGCAATTGTCTATTTTATCCTGAAAAACATCGCCCAGAGCAATAATTTCGAGGTTTGGTCCGGCATCTAAAAAATTAACGGCTGCACCGGTTCCACGTCCGCCACAACCAATCAGTCCGGCTTTTATCACTTTTCCATCGGGTGCCCGATCCAACAATTCAGGTAATTGAATTTCAGCTTTTGTGCTTTTTTCGTTGGAACACGCAGCAATTAAAGTTGCAGCTCCCAAAGTTCCAACTGTTGCTTTTGTAATAAAATTTCGTCGGTTTAGGTCTGATTCGCTCATTTTTTTGTAAAGTTTAGTTCGAATAATTCTTCGTAAACAATATTACTCCGGTAATTTACATATTTATTTAAAGAAAATAGAATCAAAACGTTCCGGAAAAAGAATACGCTCAAAATTCGCTATCTAAAAAATTGACATCACAAGTTAAAACTATAAATTTGTTGTAGCGATTGAAAATAATTTGAGAATCACATCAGTTCATTTCAAATCCTTAATCAATTTCGGTAGTTTTATCACATTAACAGAATTAATCTTTAAAAATCATGAGAAATAAATTTAGTGTAGCTGTACTTTTGCTTACCATGCTATTTCAATTTTCCTGCACCGAAAAAATCCCAACCGACTTAACACAATCCAGTTTTATCCCAAAGCCGGTTTCTGTCAGCGCCACTGGCGACGCATTCAAAGTTGATGCCTCAACGGCAATATTTGTTCAGGATGGATTGCAACAAAAAGGACAATATTTGGCCAATGCTCTAAACGAAGTTTCCGGTTTTACTTTCGAAGTACAGGTGGCTTCAGAAGCTCCAAAAAATGGAATTTACCTCACACTTTCAGCAGATAAAAATGATGTTAAAGATGAAGGATATCAAATAAAAATCAACAAAAAACTTGTTGCAATTTCGGCAGCAACCGAAGCCGGTTGTTTTAACGGAATACAAACTTTACTACAAGCTTTACCGGCAGTAAATAATTCGGGTGAAATGTTGATCATTCCCACCGGAAACATTACCGATTATCCTGAATTTGCATACCGTGGTTCGATGCTCGATGTAGCTCGTCATTTTTTTAATATCGACGAAGTAAAACAATACATCGACTATTTAGCTGCTTATAAATTGAATGTACTTCACTTGCATTTATCCGATGATCAGGGTTGGAGAATTGAAATTAAATCGTGGCCAAATCTTACTACTCATGGTGGAAGCACCGAAGTTGGTGGTGGCGAAGGTGGATTTTACACGCAAGAACAATATTCTGAACTTGTACAGTATGCAATGGACAGAAACATCATGATTGTTCCCGAAATTGATATGCCCGGACATACCAATGCTGCTTTGTCGTCGTACGCCGAATTGAATTGTAACGGAAAAGCAACCGAGCTTTATACCGGCACAGAAGTTGGATTCAGCACATTTTGCACCAACAAAGAAATTACCTACAAGTTTATTGACGATGTTGTACGCGAAATTTCTGAATTAACTCCCGGGCCCTATTTTCACATTGGTGGCGATGAGTCGCATGTAACTGCAATCGAAGATTATATTCCGTTTGTAAACCGTGTTCAGAAAATTGTGTTGAAATACAATAAAAAAGTTATTGGCTGGGACGAAATTGCCAATGCAAGTCTGGTTAAAAATTCGGCAGTTCAGTTTTGGGCCGATGTTGAAAATACCTCGAAAGGATTGGAGCAGGGAGCAAAAGTGCTGATTTCTCCAGCATCAAGAGCGTATTTAGATATGCAATACGATTCAACCACACATTTAGGATTACACTGGGCCGGATACATCGAAGTTGATCACGCTTATTCGTGGAATCCAACAGATATGGTTCCCGACCTTACCAAAGATCAAATATTAGGAATTGAAGCACCACTTTGGTCGGAAACAGTGACCAATATTGAAGAAGTAGAATTTATGGTTTTCCCACGGTTGCCCGGATATGCCGAAATCGGCTGGACGGCTCCTACAGAAAGAAGCTGGAATGAGTACAAACTTCGTTTGGCAAAGCATGGTAAACGTTTCGAAGCCAAAGGAATTAACTATTACAAATCGGCTTTGGTTTCGTGGGAATAAAAAAATATTTCTTGCTAAAAAACGAGTTGCAAAAAGTTTGCAACTCGTTTTTTTTTGTTCATCTTTCTAATTGAATCTTTTTTAACATTATATTT
Organism: Draconibacterium sp.; assembly: GCA_050294855.1. Lineage (GTDB taxonomy): Bacteria > Bacteroidota > Bacteroidia > Bacteroidales > Prolixibacteraceae > Draconibacterium. The sequence continues at coordinate 15,324 of JBNKOT010000152.1, forward strand.
TGCCTTATCAGGCCGATTTTACTCTTTGCCTTGATGCCAAGAGTAAACAGAAAAATCAAGGCTGAATTTTATCTTCAGCCTGCATCTTCATCCGGTCCAAGTTCGCTCGGGTGATCTCCTCAATTCTTCGGAGCTTCCCGTGCTCTCAGTACCAGGTTTCGATTCCGGGATTGATAAAATAAGGCCGCGTCTCATGAAGTTTTATCCTTTATTGTAACCACTTCCCGGCTAATTCTACAATGCATCTTAAAATAGACGCATAAAAACTTCCGGGATTTCTGTTTCAAAAGATAGTTTTTTCCCCGACGTGGGATGAATAAACGAAAGTTGTTGCGCATGCAATCCCAGGCGTTTTATCGGACTGCTCACAGCTCCGTATTTTCTATCGCCAACAATACAATGTTCAATGTCCTGCATGTGAACGCGAATTTGGTTTTTTCGTCCGGTTTCAAGATTCACTTTCAGCAACGAATAATTTCTGTTCTTTTTTAAAACTTTGAAATTTGTAATTGCTTTTTTCCCTCTTTTCGGATCTTGCGACGAATGAACTTTAAACGTTTTTCCTTCGACCAAATAAGAAGTAATCACACCCTCCGGTTTTTCAACCTCACCTTCCACAACGGCAATGTAACTTCTTTCAATAATTGTGTCGTTCCACAATTCCTGCAAATGCAATTTTACGGCTTCACTTTTGGCAAACAACATCAGTCCCGAAGTTTCGCGATCGAGCCGATGAACAACAAATATTTTATTCTCGGCATCTTGTTTTTTAACATGATCGCTCAACAAACTATAAGCTGTTTCGCGCTTTTCTTTACTGGTAGCAATCGAGAGCAATCCGGCCGCTTTGTCGATTACAATCAAATCA
>JBNKOT010000153.1:0-2795 GCA_050294855.1 Draconibacterium sp.
AAACCAACGAATTATAAAAACAACTAAGCAAATACGCATTAAAGACATTGCCGAAAAGGCGAAAGTTTCGATAGGAACCGTCGACCGGGTTTTACACAACCGTGGAGAAGTTGCTGAGGCGACAAAGGTAAAAATTCTTCAAATTGTAAAAGAACTCGATTACCAACCCAATATTTTTGCCAGTACCCTCGCTTCGAAAAAATCGGCCGTTTTTGCCACGCTCCTGCCCCAGCCACCATCTGAAGATGGATACTGGAACAAACCAATGATTGGTATTAATCGCCGTTTGACAGAATTAAAGCAATATGACGTTCAAATTCAGTCATTTAATTTTTCGCAGATCGATGCTTCAAGTTTTATTGAGCAGGCAGAGAAAGTATTAGAAGTAAATCCGGCCGGCATTGTTTTAGCACCCTTTTTCAAAAAAGAGTCATTGATTTTTATCGAAAAACTGAATCAACTAAAAATACCTTTTGTTTTTATTGACTCAGAAATTAAAGATGCCGGGCAAATCAGTTACATCGGACAAGACTCTTTTCAAAGTGGAATGGTTTCGGGGAATTTACTCGATTTAATTCAGCACGATGGAAACATTCTGGTGATTCATTTTGCAAAAGAAATGGATAATTTAAATCACCTCACACAACGCGAAAAAGGCTTTTACAACTGGTTTTCTAAACAAAAAAACACAAACCACAAGCTTCTTACCATGGAAGTTTCGGATACTGAAACCGAGCCCTGGATGGAAAAAGTAAAAGCAAAAATTGAACAAAATAATATCAAAGGAATATTTGTAACTAATTCAAAAGTATTTTTTGTTGGACGATTTATCGAAAAGTATGGTTTTTATGATTTGCATGTGATCGGGCACGATCTGCTTAAAGAAAATATCGAATTCCTAAAAAAAGGCATCGTACAATTTCTGATCTGTCAACGCCCAGAGGAACAGGGATATAGTGCAATAAATAAATTATTCAGAGAAGTGATTCAAAAAAGAGATATTGCAAAAGAGAATTATACTTCCATCGATATAGTAACAAAAGAGAATGTAGATTATTACAAAGAATTCAAATAAAAAGAAATTAAGATCAGATATGGAACCAATGTCATTTAACGATTTAAAAGGAAAAGTTTGTGTAATAACCGGAGGAGCCGGAGTTCTTGGCAGTGCTATGGTAAAAGCCATTGCATCGGTAGGAACAAAAGTTGCAATTGCCGATATTAACAAGGGCGTAGCAGAAAGTGTAGCGGCCGAAATTGCAAAAGAAACCGGAGCCCAGGTAATCGGTATCGAGGCAAATGTTCTAGATAAATCATCGTTGGAAGCAGCAAAAGCAGAAATCAACAACAAACTTGGAGAAATCGATATTCTGATTAATGGCGCCGGAGGCAACAGTCCGCAAGCCACAACCAAAATCGAGCAGTTGACAGAAGATAATATCGACAAGCTGGAAGATTCTTTTTATGGTTTGGAAATGGAAGGTTTCGACAAAGTTTTTGCCTTAAATTTTAAAGGAACTCTTTTACCAACCATGGTTTTTACAAAAGACATGTTAAAAAACCGAAACGGTGTTGTATTGAATATCTCATCGATGAATTCGTACAAACCGTTAACAAAAATTCCGGCTTATTCAGCAGCAAAAGCATCGGTAAATAATTTTACTGAATGGTTGGCTGTTCATCTTGCAAAAGTTGGCATTCGGGTAAATGCTGTAGCTCCCGGATTTTTTATCACCAACCAAAATCGTTTTTTGGTGATGGACGAAAAAACAGGCAATTTTTCTCCTCGCGGACAAAAAATTGTTGACAACACTCCGATGGGAAAATTTGGCGAACCTGAAGATTTACAGGGTGCAACATTATTCCTCATTTCCGATGTGTCGAAATTTATTACCGGAATTGTAATTCCTGTCGACGGCGGTTACAGTGCGTTTGGAGGTGTTTAATTTTTATTCAAACTAAAAATTAGCGATTCTGGAAACATAAACTTTATTATCGTGAAACGAACATGAATTTTCATTCTTCAAATTGACGAACAAGAAGAATTAAAATTCATCGAAAGTTCCATCGAATATCTTTGAAAACTAATAATTTTAATAAGATGAAACGAAGAAATTTTTTAACATCAACGGCAGGAATGGCAGTGGGAGCATCTGTTTTATCGAATCCGTTAACTGCTGCAGTTTCAAAAGCTGATAAAAGGAAATTGGTATTGGTTGGAACCGGTTCGCGCGGAACCTCTTTTTGGGGAAAACGAATTGTTGACAATTACAGCGATCTTATCGAGTTTGTTGGATTGTGCGACATTAATCCCGGAAGACTGGAACTGGCGAAAGAATATATGGGAGTTGATTGTCCGGTATTTACCGATTTCGATGAAATGATTCGTACAACAAAACCCGATTTGGTAATTGTTACAACGGTTGATGCAACACACCACCAGTTTGTTATACGGGCCATGGAATTGGGTGTTGATGTTTTAACCGAAAAGCCGCTAACAACCGACGAAGTAAAAGCTCAGGCAATTATCGATGCTGAAAAAAGAACGGGCAGAAAAGTAATCGTTGGATTTAACTACCGTTACGGCACTTTGTTTTCTGCAATAAAAGAACAACTGGCCAAACAACCCACCGGGAAAATTACTTCGGTCGATTTCCACTGGTATTTAAATACCTATCACGGTGCAGATTATTTCCGTCGCTGGCATCGTGAGAAGCAAAATAGCGGTGGCTTGCTCGTTCACAAATCAACGCATCATTTTGATCTCGTCAATTGGTGGATTGATTCCTATCCCA
>JBNKOT010000154.1:0-8317 GCA_050294855.1 Draconibacterium sp.
AAAAATACGTCCTGTTTTAACCGATTGTAGTTTATATTTTGTTGGCTTGAAATCCTTGATCATTATAAAACACTTTTGAATGAGGCACAAAAATAAAAAACAATTTGTCAAAATATAATAACATCTGCACGCAAAGGATTACTTTTCTTTTTGTTGTCGAAAAAATAATGCCAAGGCAAAAGATTCATTCTAAATTACTCTGGTTAAATTGTTTTAAAGTTGCTTCTTCCTTTTGATATCAAAGAGAACGATTTTCTTTATTTGTTGATTTGTAGGAGTATTAAAGCAAATTAGCTATTTTAGAGAAGACTAAACGAATTGAAACAGAACATGAAAAAGCTTTTTATAACCGTTTTCAGAGTTGCCATCGGGTGGCACTTTTTATACGAAGGAATTTCGAAACTTGTAGTTGAAAACTGGAGTGCGACAGGTTATCTTTCAAGTTCGACCGGGCCATTTTCCGGATTTTACCAGTGGATGGGAAACTCCGAAAGCCTGATGAATGTTATCGACCCGGTAAACATCGCTGCGCTTATTCTAATTGGGCTAGGACTTTTTATTGGTCTGGCAATCCGTATTTCTTCGATCTCCGGAATTCTGCTTTTAATGCTTTACTATTTTGCACATCCACCATTTGGAGGCAGTTTAATGAGTGGCATCGAAGGAAATCTTTACCTTGTAAATAAAAACATGATCGAGGCTTTGGCTTTGTTAGTACTCGTTTTTCTGAACGACAAAGGTTATGGTTTGTACGCACTAGAAATATTTTCATTCAAAAAGAACACAAAAGAAGAAAGCGAAGTTGCTGCCGAGCCCGATAATTCGCGGCGCGAAGCACTAAAAAATTTAGCAACAATTCCGGCACTCGGAGTTTTGGGCTTTGGAGCGTTCCGCGAAAGTCAGACTTTTGGTGTTGATACTCTATCGGGAGCAACCATACAAATTGGAGGCGCCGACATTAGCGAGTTAAAAGGCGAGCTTCCGAAAGGGAAAATTGGCGACCACGAAATCAGTCGATTGATTGCCGGCGGAAACCTGATCGGCGGTTGGGCACATGCCCGCGATTTGCATTATGTGTCTTCCTTGTTCCGCGCTTACAATACCGAAAAGAAGATTTTTGAAACATTAATGCTGGCCGAAAAAGCCGGGATTAATACCATTAACATTGGTTTTCCGACAAATGAATTGATGCAGAAATACAAAAAAATGACCGGTAGTAAAATCAAGGTGATTTCGCAGGTTGCACCTGATATGGAAAACAACGATTATTTTGTGAATATCGACAAAGCCATTGATCTGGGCGCCGATATTATTCAGGTTCAGGGAAACTGGTGCGACTGGCTGGTGCGCGACAATCGTATTGATGTTGTCGAAAAAATGATGGACCGGATTCGGAGTCAAGGATACACCGCCGGATTGGCATCGCACACTGTCGATGCGTTAATTGCCTGCGAAGAACAAGGAATCATACCCGATTATTACATGAAAACCATGCACCACGATAAATACTGGTCGGCACACCCAATCGAAAATCGTGTGCCTTTCGAAGTGGATGGAAAGAATTACCTCGATCACAATAAATTCCACAACAATATTTTCTGTTTGTTCCCCGACCGAACTGTCGAATTTGTGCAACGTGCAAAAGTGCCGGTAATGGGATTCAAAGTTTTGGCTGCCGGTGCACTGCAACCCGAAGATGGTTTTAACTGGGCCTTTAAAAACGGAGCCGATTTTATTTGTGTTGGCATGTTCGATTTCCAGATTGTAAACGATGTAAATACCACGCTCGATGTGTTGAGTAATCTTCAGGGAAGATCGCGCGAGTGGTACGGATAAAAATGATTTGGATTGAATGTACGGCTTAAATTTAGCAGACGATTTAAAATCAAATCAAGAAATTTTTGATTAAAATTCGATACTACATATTGAATAGAAAAGGATACGATTTGTGGGAGAAGTTTAGTGGAAAATTCCTGAAATAGTTGGAACAAATTTGTATAACTTTTTGAGCAAGATTTCAGACAAGTAAATATAGTTCAATCGCCATCGTTTTTATTCAATATGTAGTTTGATATTTTTTTTGATTGAACAAGAACTAAATCTTATGTTGTAAAGTGAATGTAGGCATTGAACAATTTCGTATTTTATTGTTTTATAAAGGTAGATCTAAATCATTAACAATGAAATCTCAAGTATTATTCTTCGCAACAGTTTTTGCTTTTTTAGTTTTTGATGCATGTGGACAAGATGGAGCTGCTCTTTATCAGCAAAATTGTGCGCAATGTCATGGAGCAGATTTAAATGGAGGTAATGCCACAAGTTTAGTCGACGAAATCTGGCAGTTTGGTGAAGAGAACAGTTACATTTTCAGAAACATTAAGTTTGGAATTGCTCACCTGGGAATGCCTTCTTACGGAAAAACATTAAAAGACGATGAGATTCGATCGATAATGAAATATGTGGAAGATGAAGCCAAAAAGGGAGGTGCAGAAAAACCGCCGATTGTAAAAGAACTGGAAACACTCGATTACGATATTAATGTAGAAATATTTGCCGAAGGCCTCGAAGTGCCGTGGGCAATCGATTTTATCGATGCAAGTACTGCACTCATTACCGAACGTCCCGGGCGATTGCGTGTTGTGAACAAAGGAAAATTGCAGGCTGAACCGGTAAAAAATACACCAAAAGTTTTGAGCGAAGGTCAGGGTGGTTTATTGGATGTTGCCATCGATCCGGATTACGATGAAAACGGCTGGATTTATTTGGCTTACAGTCATGTTTTGGAAAGTGGTTATGAAGGCGATCGTGCCCCGGCAATGACGCGTTTGGAACGAGGTAAAATTGTCGACAACACCTGGACGTCAAATGAAATTATTTTTGAAGCTCCGCACGAAATGTACCGTACTACCCGTCATCATTACGGTTGCAGGATTGTTTTCGATCCCTGGGGATATTTGTATTTTGCCATTGGAGAACGTGGTACCGGCAAACATGCGCAAGATATAACACGTCCAAACGGCAAAGTTCACCGAATTCATAAAGATGGAAGGATTCCGGACGACAACCCTTTTATGGACGATGAAAATGCCATGAAATCGCTTTATTCGTTAGGAAACAGAAACATCCAGGGAATGGCGATTCATCCGCAAACCGGACAGTTGTGGGCAACCGAACACGGACCAATGGGTGGCGACGAATTAAACCTGATTGAGGCCGGGAAAAATTATGGTTGGGAAACCATCACGTACGGAATAAATTACAACGGAACAGTAATCACCGATGTAAAACGTAAACCCGGAATGGAGCAGCCTGCGCTGTATTGGAGGCCATCGATTGCAGTTTGTGGCTTGGATTTTTACCGTGGCGACCTCTTTAAAAAGTGGAAAAACAAATTGCTTGTGGGTGCTTTAAAATACGAGGAAGTGCGTTTGCTTGATATCGAAAAAGACCGGGTGATGCACGACGAAGTAATTGTAAAAGGACAAGGGCGCGTTCGCGATGTTTCCACCGGACCCGATGGTGCAATTTATGTAGTTCTAAATTCGCCGGGAACGGTTTTGCGATTAACGCCAAAAAATTAAAACATAAAGCTGGTTTTAGATCGAATGGATTGTATCGGTTAGACTCTCATCGTGTTTGAGGTTCATTTTTTTTCTTAGCCGATAACGATGATTTTCGATTCCTCGCACCGAAATGCCCAGTAATGGTGCGATTTCTTTCGACGATAAATTCATACGTAAATAGGCACACAAACGTAAATCACTTGACGTGAGTTCGGGATACAATTCTTTTATTTTACCAAAAAACTGTTCGTGTGCCCGTTCGAAATTTGTTTCAAAAACCTGCCAGTCGTCGTGGTTCGAAATGTTCTTATCAATTTTTTCGTTGAGGTAATTGTAATATTTGTCGGGGTAACGAGTTCCGAGTTCGGTTTTTTGTTTCTCGATGTTGGTTTTGAGGTCTAAAAGAAATTCATTTTTTTTGATGATTGCCATGGTTGAATTGGCCAGTTCTTTACTTTTATAACTGATTTCAGCGCGAAGTTTTTCGTTTCTTAAACGAATTAATTCCTTCTCTCTTTTTTCGTTTTGCTGATGTACTTTTCTACGGGTTTGTCTTATTCCCCAGCTTCTGAACGCAAAAAGAGCCAACAGTAAAGTTACAAGGTACAGAAAGATGGCCAACGAAGAAATATACCAGGGCGGAAGCACTTCAAAATTTATTTCGAGGATTTTACTTTCTACGCCCCAAATATCGGATGATTTAATTTTTAAGTTGTATTTCCCCATTGGAAGCCGCTCAAATGTCAACTCCGGGTCGAGCAATTTTGCCGACCATTCATCATTTAATCCTTCTAAAAAATACTGATGATAAACGGGCAGTTCGGAGATGTATGGAAACGAAATACGAACTTTAAAATTATTGGAATTGTATTTTAATTTAAATCCATTTTGATTAATGGGAAGCGACTCCGAATTTCCTTTGTTATTTCGAACCTCAATCGAACGAATTACAGGTTTAAATTGATGTATTACTGCTATCGTATCTTTTACACTTGCATCGAGTGTAGCAATTCCGTTCTGGAGACATAAAATCGCTTTTTTATCGCTTAAAGGAAGGATATTCTCAAATCGGTCGACAAGCGGTGGGTTTGTAAATACCGAAGTCGGGTACTCTTTCACAAGCGAAAATGAATCTTCTTTTACTTCAAAAAGCCCAATTTTATTTTGGCAGATAAACCAGTAATGATGGTTGTGCGCCTCAATTATTCGGTGAGATGTAGCATATTCACCCAATTGTGCATTTAAGGTTTCGTAGGGTAAAATGCTGTCGTTTAGGTCGTCGTAGGTAAATATTTTGTTGTTGGTGGTAAAAACAATTCTGTTTTCAACTTTAAAAACATGGATGGAATGTTCCTGTCCGAATATACTTTCACCAAAATAAACCAGTTCTGTCACCTGTTTTCGTTCATCGTCGGTTTCGATTTTAAATACGCCCAAATGCATGTGACTCGCCCAAATGTTTCCCAAATGGTCGATTTCGATGTAGCGAACCAAATCAAAAAATCCATCGATCGAAGAACTTTCGATTTCATTATGTTCATTTTTCTGAAAAGTGACAAGGTTGGTGTACGTAGATTGAATCAGTTTATCGCTTTTTAAATCTTCACGAAACGAGAATCCGCCGGAAGTCCCCGAGATTATTTTCGCCTCTTCGCCCTCTAAAATAAATGTTCCGAGGTTGTGACCAATCCAAAGTTTTCCGTCAATAACCTGGCAGTCCCAGACTTGTCCCTGAGTATTCGGGATTAATTTTGCCGCCTTGCCTTTTTCTTTGACGAACAGTCCCTGATTGGTTCCGAGGTACATTTTATTATTGAAAATTGCCGTTGAATAAATGGCACCAACTCCGGGGATTTTTTCGATCGAAAAACTGTTGTTCGAATAGTACGGGATAAACCCAATTCCATCGTCGAGGGCGAGCCATATGTTTCCCCACGAATCGGCATTTATACCAAGAATGGTGTTATTCAACAATCCGTTTTCTGCGTTTACTTTTTTTATCAGCCTTTCGTCTTTGTCGAATATACTAACTCCATCGATTATGGTACCAAGAAAAAGGTTTCCGTTTTTTGCATAGTAACCTCGGTTTAATTCGTTGATAATAAAATACTCCTGCAAGTCTGGTTTCCAGGGAGTGAAAATATTTCCATCATAAACAAATAAACCATTCGACGCAGTTCCAATCAGAATTTGATCTTTTTTGTAAGGCAAAAGAAAACGGATGAGTTTATCTTTAAAAAAATCGTGAACTAAAAATGATTTTGCTTTATTCTCAACGATTTCGAAAATGCCAACGTTGTTTACCGCGGTCAGTAATTTGTTGTTAACATTGTTTAGTGTTGAAATCAGACCGGAAGTTTCAACCGGATAAACAGAATCGTTTTGAAAGGCCAGAATTCCTGTAAATGAATGGAAATAAATAGTTTCGCCAGATTTTACGATGTTCCAGAATTCAATGTTTTTTGTAAAATATTTTTTAGCTTTTGCATTTAGCGAGTAATATTCAAGCTTTCCAAATTCATTGGGTTTCCAATATCCCATTTCCATGTAACCGCTTGAATAAATCAGCGAATCAGAATCGACATAAACCGACCTTAAAATCGTTTGGTTTGGTAGTCTATACAACTGCCAGGTACTTCCGTCAAATTCGAGTAATCCGCGGTGATTGGCAAAATAAATGGTCCCGGAACTTGTAGATCCAACACTCCAATTCTGACTGGCAGCTCCATAATTTATTTTATTAAACTGTTTAACACCTTCAGATACATTTTCGGCACGAAGTAATACAGGGAATAAAACAGCTAATCCGATAATTACCTTAAGTATTTTTTTGATTTTACTCATTTATTTAACCGTTCCTGGCACGTTGAAATCTTTTTACGAGTGCAAATTAAGATAATAAACTAATGTTTCTGGCACATCTGACTTCATTTTACAAATTAAAATTAGCATTATGTAATTTGTACAATATAAAATATGTTGTTTCGTAATAACTAATTAATCAACAAGTTAAGAAATAAAAATATAGTAAGGTGAGGTTTTTATGAGTTCGTTTATCTACTTCACTTTTGAATGAGAATTAGTAGTGTGGAGAATCGGTTTCTTTTGAGTGGCAGACACTCTAATTTTAATACTTCGAAACTTAATAAAAATGAAAATTATGAGAAAACCTATAATATTCCTATTACTCCTTTTATTGGTTACGTCCATTTTTGCACAACAGCAAGTGACGATTACGGGTAAGGTAATTGATAATACTGGACAGGGGCTACCGGGAGTAACTATTTTGGAAAAAGGTACAGTCTCAGGAACAGTTACCGATATGGACGGTAACTATAGTTTACAAACATCAAGTCAATCTACCCTTGTTTTTAGTTTTATTGGATTTGTTTCGCAAGAGATACTTGTGGGCAGGCAAACCAATATTGATGTTGAGCTGGTTGAAGCCATGGTTGGTTTAGATGAAGTAGTTGTAATTGGATATGGTGTTGCACGTAAACGAGACCTGACCGGTTCTATTGTTTCTGTTGATGGCGAAACACTAAAAACATCTCCTGATAATAATCCTATAAAAGCCTTACAGGGAAAAGTTCCAGGCTTGGTAGTAACCAATAGTGGTGCAGCCGGTGCAAGCCCAACTGTTCGAATGCGTGGAGTAGCAACAGTAAATGCAAGCACTAATCCCCTTTTTGTTGTTGACGGAATGTTTGTTGACAACATCGATTTTGTAAATCCAAATGACATTTCGTCGATTGAAGTATTAAAAGATCCTTCGTCCTTAGCAATTTTTGGTGTTCAGGGTGCGAATGGAGTAATCATTGTTACAACCAAACGAGCTGAAAAGGGAAAACTTTCGGTAAGTTTTGATGCTTATGCAGGTGTTCAGGTATTGTCAGAACGCGATCGGTTGAAACTTACCAATGCTTCAGATTTTACAATGCTTTACAACGAACAACTTCAGAACATGAATCCTTCTGCCACCGAATGGGTCCCCGATTTACTGGGAGGAGGCACCGACTGGCAATCAGAAATCTTTCGGCCGGCAGTAATAACAAACCAGGGAATTAGCGTTTCGCAATCAACAGAAAAATCAAGCAGCATACTTTCACTCGGATATTTTCTGCAAGATGGTATTGTGAAATACAACTCTTATCAACGTTTTAACGGGCGATGGGCCGGAGACTATACCATTTCAGATCATTTTAAAATGGGGGGGAATGCCACCCTTACTCGTTGGGATACCGATCCGGCAACCGCAAGTGTATCCAATGCAGCACAGGCTTTGCCAACCTACCCAATATATTCACCCGAAGAAGATCATGATCCCAACAACATTGGATCCTATTACACCCCGGCTCCCGGTATACAAAAAGACGTACCCAATCCAGTGGCTGTAATGGAAATTAATAAAGAAACTAGCGAAAGTTACGGCTACCGAGGGGTTGGAAATGTATATGCTGAAATTTCCTTTTTAAAAGATTTTACCTTCCGTGCTACGGGCTATGGCGACATTGGAATAAACACTGGTAGCAATTACACCCCTCGCTTCGATGTAAACAACGAAACATCAAATTCTTCGCACAAAAGCGAAAAAACTTCTTTTAGTCGGAATACGGCCGAGTACACAAAATATCAGGTTGATATGATTGCGAATTACAATAAAATCAAAGACTCACACCGCATTGGAGCTATGGTAGGCTATACTGCACGGGTGCAGGAAAGCAAGGGTTTTAATGCAGCAGCAGACACACTGG
>JBNKOT010000155.1:0-28929 GCA_050294855.1 Draconibacterium sp.
TATTTATGGAAATGATATTAAAAACGAAAAATTATATCAGACATTTATCTATTCCGTTCCCGATAATATAATTGCCAATGTTGGTTCGCTTTCAACAGGTTCTAATTTATTCTGTTTGGGTAAACCCAATTATTTTTATGCCGGGCAAAAAGAAGGAAAGCAAATTAATTACCTTGATTATAATCCAGACATAGGAGGTGATTATTTAGATTCAAATTTAGAATTCGACTTTGATAATGACGGACAAACTGATCTCCAATTTTATGAATATTCGAATTGGCGGCCTACGTCGATAGATGAAAAAAACAAAGTAACAACTGGTGAGAATGTTCAAATAATTGTTTCGAACGATGAAATCGCTACAAATATTTCTGAATTTACACCAATCAATAAATTTTGTAATTGGGCAGAAGGAACCTATTTTTTGAGGTACTATAATTCGGGGTGGAACGGAACAATTAGTAAAGGGGAATTCCATCCTTTTGGTTTTCTGGGTTTTAGAAAGATCTCTCCATCCGATACTATTTATGGCTGGCTAAATATTGAAGCATATTACAATGTAATAAAAGAAATTGCCTGGCAGTACAATTCGATGCGTTTTTTCCCCGATACCATCGAAACATCTTTTCAACTTTACCCCAACCCAAATATGGAGCGAATTTTAAGAATAGCAGTAAAAGAATTTGACCCAATAAAGGAGTATTATGTGGACATTATTAATTCGTCGGGCAAGCAAATAAATAGCCTAAATATTAACAAAAAGCTAACAGAAATTAGTGTTGCACATTTACAGCGCGGCATGTATTACGTTCGATTCCGTTCGTTTGGAAAACAGGAAACACAAAAGATTATAATATTGTAAAAGATGAAAATAAAAATTTACTCACTAATGTATTTATTGTTTTTAGCGGCAACATCATTTGCTCAAATCCAATATTTCCCAACAATCATTTACGATCTGGACGGCGATGGTTTTGAAGATGTAATTTTAGAAAGAGGGTTTTCCCAATCAATGGATGCAAGCATTGAATATTGCAGTATTCATCCGCAAAACAATGTAGAAATTGCAAACACTAGAATTCAATGGGAATATGGCAGTGGTCATTATATCCAATATTTTGAATTTAACGATACCATCTCCGAAAACTCAGACTGGACAGAAGATTCTGAAACCGTATATGAAAAATATTATAATCAACCTAAATCCTGGTGGCTTAGTAACGATTATTTTGCCGGAGTTAGAATTAAAAAAGATGATTTGTATTATTATGGCTGGATCAGGTTTAAAGGAAATACACCATACAATGAAGTATTAGTCCGCGATGCTGCCATTCAATCTACACCAAACACTTCGATAAAAGCCGGCGAAGGAATTACATCGATTGCTCCGGTTTCTGGATTAGTAACGGTTAATGGAGACAATTCTAAATGGAGCGATTTTAATTTTGAATTTTACCCTTCATATTACTATTCTTTTGTAAACAGTTATCGTGCATTTATTGTAAAAAATGAGAATTCCAGCGAAATTAATATTGATGACTTATTAAATGTTCCTACCGGAAATTATCTTGAATTTAATAGCGGAGAAAGTTTTTACAATTTCGATTTAAACGATAGTTTACTGGATTTAGACAACGAAACAATTAAATTGGGTGGCAGTTATCAAATTTGCATTTTGGCGATAACAAACCATGTCGATTCTTTTCAAAATGCATTTACTCTTACAGATACTTTTGTTGCAAACGTAACATTGCCAAATATAGAATCTCCAGTAGTGCTGGATAACAGCGATTTTGGGAATAGTAAGGACATTCAAATTATTTTTAAAAAAAACGAAAACGAAGATTTTTTGAAAGAATACAGAGTTCTGATTCTTCCTTCCGATTCAACTTCCTCTTTCAATTTAGAAAAAGCATTGGCTGTATCAACCGAAAACTCATACACAATCCCTCCATCAAACGATTCCATTTACACGATCATCAACATGTCGATTACCGATATTTATGGAATTTCTATTCAGCAAAACAAATTATATAAAGCGTTTATTCTTTCAGTACAGGATAATATTAATTCAAATGTTTCTTCCTTGTCATTCGCATCAAACGATTTTGCTTTAAGTAATCCGGATTATATTTATGCCAGCCAAACGGAAGGCGAAAGTATAATGCACAATGGTGGAGAAGTAACAATTAATGGCGACACGTGTACTTTAGATTTTGACAAGGATGGCCAATTAGATATAATGATAAGCGGGCTTCTTTGGGACGAAAATAACCACCCAAGAATAAATACACTTATACATCCTGCCGAAAATATTCAAATTATTTATTCTGAAGAGAATCTGGCTAAAAACATATCCTTGTATTCTCCAATCAACAATTACTGGAACTGGTCTTCAGAGATTTTAACACTTTACTACGAAAAAACTGATTTTGGAGTTGGTACAATTTACGGCGAATTTAAAACATATCGTGATGGGATAATTGGATTTAAAAAATCAAGCGTAGAGGATACAATTTTGGGATGGCTTAGAATTAATAACGGGAGAATTAAAGAATATGCCTGGCAAAAAGCTGGAATTTCTTCAATTTCAGAAATTCCCAATTCAACTGAAACATCATTTATTCCTTACCCAAATCCAAACAGAGAAAGGATTTTAAACATTTCAATAAAAGAATATAAAGAAGGTGTTGATTATTATATTGACGTTTTAAATCCAACAGGAACTTTGCAACATACATTTAAAATTACAGCTCAACTTTCAGAAATTAGCCTCGCTAATTTAAACCAGGGATTATATTATTTCCGGCTCAGATCGCCGGATAAACAGGAAACGCAAAAGATTATAGTTTTATAGCATTCCCCTCGTTTTGCCGTTTTACCATTAGTAATAAACCAAGTACCATACCCAAACTAATAATTGCCCAATAGTAACTTCCGCTGGCCGAACCAATTTCTTCGATATCGGGATTAATCAGGTTTTTATCGATCATATACATAGCAATTACAGCAATTGCATTGTTTAAAAAATGGGCTACGATTGGCAACCACATCGAACCGCTCCAAACCAGTAAATAACCAAACAATGCACCCAATAACATTCGAGGAACAAATCCAAAAAACTGCATGTGCAGCGCACTAAAAAGTATCGCCGAAATCCAGATTCCCCAATGGTGACTGCGAGTCATTTTTGTAAAAATCCGCTGAATTACTCCACGAAAAAGAAATTCTTCGCCAATGGCCGGCAAAAAAGCGATCATAAATAAATTAAACGATAATCCGGATATTCCATCCACTTTTAAAAAAGCTTTTGTTAATTCCTCCGCATTTTTTTCCGAGCTTCTCATCCACTCTTCCACTCCCCCCAACCATGCGGGCAACTCCATGTTTGCATTCCATTCGCCAATTAGGTTGATAAAAGGAGCAGCAATAAACATTAAAACCAATACCAGAATTGCTGACTCTGCATTTATTCCACGTTTCAAATAAAGGTACTCCCAGAATTTTCCGTAATACAACCAACCCAAAATTATTGCAGGAACAATAAACAATCCAATGGCCTGAACGGTCTGCAAATATTTTAATAAACTCATGGTTCCAGGATCTGTCAGTCCGCCCAAATCCTGCATGTTCATCAAAGAGTTTAATCCCCAAAACGGCAGAGCGACCAAAATGGCAGCAATCATAAAAACCAGAAAACTTACCAGAATTACAAAAAGTGAAAACATAAGTTGCGGGAACGGTTTCATGTCCCTGAATGCAGTAAAAGCCATATTTCAAAAATTATTTTTCAAAGATAACAGAATGAACGTAAACAATTGGATTGCCGATTATTTGTTGTATAAAAGATTCGTTCAGCAAATTTCAACTAGTCTGATGTCGAAACTCAAAACTGCATTTGGCGGAATTTTATTTCCCGTTCCTTTTCTTCCCCAGGCCAATTCTGCCGGCACCCAGAATTTGTAACGGCTGCCCACATTCATCAGTTGTAAACCTTCCTGCAATCCTTCGATTAATTCCAGGATTCTTACTTCGTCGGGTTTATTTTGTCGGTAGGTATCTTCCAATATTTTACCGTCTAACAACAAAGCACGCTGATGTATTTTAACCGTATCGAACAAGGTAGGTTTTACCCCTTCTACTTCTTCTACAACTAAAACCTGCAACCCGGAATCCGTTTCAACAACGCCATCTTTTTTTGCATTCAGCAATAAAAATTCTTCGCCCGATTTTCGGTTATTTCCTGCCGATCCTTTACTTCTCGATTTTTTTTCGCGCTTTGCCATTTATTCTTGTTCATTGGTTTTATTCTTCAAATTAAATGAATTTCAGCCAAATAAGAAACCGGATTATTAACTGTTAATGAAATTTAAGTTTCCGCACAATTTTTCTGAGGTCGTACGCGAAAAAATCAACAACTTGCACACTGCCTAAACGATTAAAGTTATAAGATGATCACAAAATACATTACTTTATTCCTGATTTTTTTGAACCTCGGGTTTAATTCAATTAACGCTGCCGAAGGCGATCACGATAAAAAATTAACCGGTAAATTGTCGTACGATAAAATGGAAGGCAAACCCAAAGTTTTTGTGGAAGGAATTCGGCTCGACATGGATTTTATGCGCCGGAACATGAAATTTGTCGACTTTGTAAACGATCCGGCAGTTTCCGATGTACATATCATTATTAATAACCGGACCAGCGGTTCGGGCGGACAAGTTTATTCGTTGATGTTTAATAATAATTCGTTTGAAGGAATTTCGAATTTTACCTTAACCTGCACCACTGCATCGAGCGACACTTACGAAGAAAAAAGAAAAACAATTACTGATGCGCTGAGCATGGGAATGATGCCTTTTGTAAACCAAACCGAAATTTCTGATAAAATTGATTTTAAATACAAAGGGAAAGAAAAAATCGAAAGCGTTCAAGTTGACGATCCTTGGAACAACTGGACATTCAGAGGAGGGATGAATGGAAACATCAACCTCGAAGAAAGCCGTAAAAATTACAACTATTCGTATAATTTGCGTGCCGATAAAGTTACCGAAGAATGGAAGTTCAGAAACATGGGGAGAACTTCGATCCGCACAAGAAAATACACCAGCGATGGTGAAGAATATCGATCGGAAAATAATACTAACTATGCCACTTCGAGCGTTGTAAAAAGTTTGTCGCCACGATGGTCGGCCGGTGCTTTTGCCAGTTATTACAATAGCAATTACAGCAACACGGTGTATTCGATTTCGGTAAAACCAGCTGTCGAATACAACATTTTTCCCTGGGATGTATCAGACCGAAAAGTATTTACTTTGGCCTATTACATTGGTCCCGAGTGGAAAAAATATTATGAGCTTACGATTTACGATCAATTACAGGAAAGTTTATGGGAACAGTCGTTTCGCATAAATCTACAACTGATAAAAACCTGGGGCGAAGTGGAAGCCGGACTCGATGCCACCAATTACCTGAACGACTGGAGCAAAAACAGGATAACTTTTAATACCGATTTATCGGTGCGAATTATTCGTGGACTTTCGCTAAATTTTGGATTCCGTTTTGAAAATATTCACGACCAGATTTACCTGGCAAAAGGCGAAGTTTCGCTCGAAGATGTTTTGCTGAATAAGGTACAATTGCCATCTACTTTTGAAGTTGGAGCCGACTTTGGTGTCCGCATTCAGTTCGGATCAATCTATAACAACATTGTAAATAATAGACTGTAAACGAGTTTAAAGTTGAAAGGCCAAGGTATATGGTTTAGGGTTTAGGGTTTAGGGTTTAGGGTTTAGGGTTTAGGGTTTAGGGTTTAAAGTATCCATTTTATGACTTTCAAAACTTTTCTTCCGCCTTCTGCCTTTGTACCTTTGACTTACTACTTTTGCCACTTTAAACTCTAATCTTTAAACTCAGACTCGTCCTCTCCTTCCAGCCAGCTCTTAAAAGCTTTTACTTTTTCGCGGGCAACCAGAAAATCGTCGTCGGCAGCGTGCTGAACTTTTAATTTTAAACGCGAATTACTGTACGAAATCACATCCTGAATACTGTTTAATGCAACCGTATATTTTCGGTTGATCCTGAAAAACTGTTTTGGATCGATCATTTCGTGGAGTAGCTCTAAACTGAAGTCGAGTAAATAATCTTTTCCATCGGCCAATTTTGCATAAGTACCTTTCTGAAAACTGTAAAAATAAAGCACATCTTTTGTTTCGATTATTCGCAAATGCGCTCCGATTTTCACCAAAAAACGCATTTTAAAATTTTTCTTTTGAAGCGTTAAAACGATTTCGTTTAGAATTTCGGGCGTCACATTCGACGATTTTGGTTGCGCCCGACTCTCAAATTTCAGTAGTGCTTTTTCGAGTTCCGGACGTTCGATGGGTTTTAACAAATAGTCGATGCTATTTACTTTGAAAGCCTGAATTGCATACTGATCGAAAGCAGTTATAAAAATAACCGGCTGAGTAAAACTGATCTGATCAAAAATTTCAAAACTTAATCCATCGCCCAGCTGAATGTCGAAAAAAGCCAGATCGGGCGCTTCATTATTTTTTAACCATGCCACGGTAGATTTTATGGTATCGCAAACCGCAAGAATCTGTGCTTCGGGTCTCAAAACCGAAACATGTGCTGCCAATTGTGCGGCTGCCAGCGGTTCGTCTTCTACAATCAGTATTTTCATTTTGCTTGGTTTTTAGCTTTGTGCACACACCCTGTTTCGTCCTTGCTTCGGTGCCCGAAGTTTTCGGATTCCGCTGTCCCCCATATCTAAGTGGGACAATGAAGAAAAGTGTCACGGCTCGACCGTGTAGTTTTCGAAAAAGGGGATAAAAAATTTAATTCAAATTTTCTCTTTACTCCTCCACTTTTAGCAACGGTAAAATCACCCTGAAATAACTATTGTTTTTTGTGATTTCCACTTTTTTACCCGTCAAATATTCGTATCGACCGGCCAGATTTTGTAAGCCCGTTTTACTGCTGGCTTCCAAAACTTTTTTGGCCTGAAGATTATTTTCAACAATTAATTTAAAATCGTCGGTGATGGCGATGACCAGTTTTAAAGGTTTGGCTTTCGAAATTTCGTTGTGCTTTATTGCGTTCTCAACCAGCGCCTGCAACGACAAAGGAATTACTTTTCCTTCCATGTTTTCGTTGGCGACAATTTCTACCTGGAGCGCTTCTCCAAACCTGATTTGTTGTAAATATATGTATCGTTTTACAAAATCTATTTCCTCTTTTAGTGAGATAATATCTTCGTCTTTAAACTTTAAAACTTCGCGATAAAACATCGAAAGCTCGTGATTAAATTCTTTTGCTTTTAAAACATCAACATCGATTAAAGAACCTAAAACATTCAAACTGTTAAAAAGGAAATGCGGATTAACCTGGTTTTGCAGTACCTGATATTTTAATGAAAGTGCTTCGCTTTTAATTTTCTCCGATTGTTCCACTTCCTCGCGCCAGGCTTTGAAAAAAGAGATTGCATAAATTATTGATGCGATAATTATAAAAATGATGTATTCGGAAATAATCGTAGCTGAATTATCTTGCCAGAAATCTTTCCCGTTTTTTTCTGAAACCACAATAAACCAAAACCAGTTGACAACAAAAATTACAAGGCTGGAATAAACAAAATGCATACTCAACGCTGATAAAACACTTTTTACCGGCTTTTTAATCCAGTCGATGTAACGTTTTTCGAACCAGTCAAAAAGATAACCATTTGCAAACAACGGAATTCCCAGACTCATGGAATAACCGGCATTCCAGAAATAAACATTAAACGAGCGGTTTAACGTACCTCCTAAAAGAAACATGGTAACAATTCCGATAAGTATCGAAATTCCGGCTGCAATTAAAATTTTTATGATGTTTACTTTTTTCACTTTGTTCTATTTAATTGGTGAAGGAATATCAATTGGGCTTCAAGATAAAACATTTTGTTAATTTGTTTCGTCGCAAGCTTTTAATAATTCGTTACAATGATAAGATCCCCAGGTTGGTGCGAGAGCATTTTCCACTTTCCCGGTGGCGAACATTTCAGCTGCTTTTTGCAAATACGGTTTTGCATTTTCTTTTCCTCCGCCAAACATTTTTGGTGTGTGAAACGTATTGGTTCCTTTTAAATAATAAACCCGTGGATTTTCAGGATTTAACTTTTCGGCAACTGCAATTGCCTCGTTCGACAATTTCGAATATTTATATCCCGATGCAGCTCCATTAATCCGAAGCTGATAAATAAAAGCTTGTAGGGCATAAATTTCCGATTCTCTGGAATTGATTTTTTCGATCTTGTCGATTTCTTCCTGCGCCAAATTCAAGTATTCCTCCTTTTTATCCTCGTCGATTTCAGCCACAACGGTTGCTCGTGTAAAACAGTAGGCAGCGTAATAACCGGGCATCCATTTTTCTTTTTCAACATTTGCAATTCGTTCAAACTGGTTGGCTAATTCAACCAATTCAAGCGGCGTTTTCGACTGATAGATTTTAGTAATGTTTTCCGCCATTGTTTCTTCATAACTCTTTGCAAAAAGGTTCAACGAAAGGCTGGCTAAAATAATTGTTAATGCGAAAATTCTTTTCATGACTTTATTTTTTAAGGTTTTAAACTAATTCAAATTTCTTGTAAATTTATTTTGTGTAAAAGTGTTTGTTACCGAACTGTTGAAAATTGGGGATGGAGTGATAAATTGTTAAATTGACAAAGAGATAAATTGTAAAAGTGTTTCGTCATCCATAACTTGATTTGGGATCTCCATCTTTGCATAAATTGTGAAGACCTTCATGAAAAAATCTAACACCATCATGTACCTTCTAAAAGTTTAAAAACAGACCCACAAACACCATTCGTTTTAAATCTCTTTTTATGGGAACCATTTCGTAACTTCCTGCAGCTTCCTGAAATCCGGTCGGACGATAACTTAAAACATTGTCGTTACCCAACACATTATTTACCGAGCAATACAAAACCGAATACTGATTTCCGATGTAAAAAATATGACTGAAATTCAGGCTCAAATCGGTGTAAGGAGCAGTTCTTTCGCTTAAAAACTCATTGGAATCCGGGTTGTGATACGGACGCCCGCTGGCTGCTGTATAAGCAAATCCAACCTGCGTATTGATTTTATTCACCCAATATTTTCCAACCAGCGAAAACGTATGATCCGAAATAAAATAAGGCGTGGCTTTTTCGGGATAATCTTTGTACTTCCGTTTTGTATCGACATAAGAATAAGTTACCCAATAATCGAAACCTTTTATACTTTTCCGGTCGCGAAAAAACACATCCAAACCGCCGGCATAACCATCGCCATTGTTAAGCAAACTGGTTGGTAAATCGAATTCGCCAATATGGTAGGTAATTAAATTACGGTAGGTTTTATAATAGGTTTCGGCCCGAAATAAACGGGTTGAAACATCGCCAATCTGATAACTCAGAATATAATGTGTAGCCTTTTCGAAATCGAGATCAGTATTCAATTTTAAATAATCAGACTGCGGAGTTTGGTGGTACAATCCCCAAGCCCCCGAAAGTTGTCCGTTTTCGCCGGTTTTTAAGGCAAGAGCAAATCGTGGAGCAAAATTTGTTTTATTGATGACCGAAGAATATTCCGAACGTAATCCAGTACGAATTGCCAGATTCCGGCTGAACTTTATTTCCGTTTCAACAAATCCTCCAACTAAATTATCCTGAAAATTACTGGCGTAAGTCGCCCCCAAATATTCGATATAATCCTGATGATAACTGTTGTACGTATCGTTTATTCCCCAGGTAATTTTTACCCCGTCTGTAACATCGTGAACAACAGTAAAACGCGTTTCAATATTTTGTTCTTTGGTGTTTATGTCATCGTCGTTTAAACCGGTTTTATTAGTTTGAAAAGTGCTTGAAACTCCAATTTTATAACACGATATTTCGGAAAAACAATCACGGAATAAAAAGTTCGAATACAGAGTTGTTCCGCCGTTTGAGATCTTTAATATGTCGGTTCCACCCTTGGGAACGTTGTACGAAAGACTACCCAAATCGGTGGTAATGTAAGCTTTCAACATTCCGTTCGATTTTGTTTTAGACCGATAAATTGCAGTTGCATTCATGGCTTCCACCGGTTTTCTCCAATCAATCGAGCTATTGAATAACTTATCGTAAGGCGCAAAATTCATATAACTTCCCGACAGCGAAAGTGAGGAATTTTTCCAGCGTTTGGTTCTATTCAGTTCTCCACCAATCGACATCAGCGACAAACCGCTTACATCTTCAGCAGCCAAATCGTTAGAATTTAATACCAAAACCGACGAAAGTGCCTGTCCGTATTCGGCAGAATAACCACCGGTGTTAAACATTACTCCGCTAAACAACGAAGGTGCAAAACGCCCGCGGGTAGCCACATCTGGAGTTTTTGAATAGTAGGGTTTTGCAGCAATCAATCCATCGATATACGTTTTTGTTTCGTAGGCATCGCCACCACGAACCATTAAACGTCCGTCGTCGGCAGCCGCTTGCGTTCCGGGCATGGTTCGCATGGCAGCCATAACATCGCCATTGGCACTTGCTGTTGTATAAATATCGAGCGGTTCCATAATCGAAGCACGCGATTCGTCGGCGGCAGCAAAACTACCGGCGGTAATTGTTACTGCATCCAAAGTATTTACACTTTCCTTTAAAACAATGACCCTTTCTACATTTGAAGAAAGTTCGATTTCCTGTTGCCATTTTTTAAATCCAATAAAAGTGGCCGTTAATTGTTTTAGTCCGGTTTCCGAGGTTTTAAAAATAAATTTTCCTTCAGCATTGGTACTGGCACCATCGTAGGTGTTTTCGATAAATACATTCACACCCGGAATTGGCTCTGC
The DNA here is from genome assembly GCA_050294855.1 of Draconibacterium sp. Classification (GTDB taxonomy): domain Bacteria; phylum Bacteroidota; class Bacteroidia; order Bacteroidales; family Prolixibacteraceae; genus Draconibacterium. Next base: position 10,858 of record JBNKOT010000155.1, read on the forward strand.
TTTTACCGAAACTACACGACCGCTAATTGTGATTTGAGCAAAAGAGAAGTAGGTGATAAGTAGCAAAAGAATTGTAAAAGTTGTTTTCATGACTTTGTGTTTTCGTTTCAAAAAAATGAAGATCTGTTTCTGTTTCAATTTTTCTTTTCTTTCGAATCGACAAATCAAAAGTCGAACGAAAACTCGTGGATTAAAATTGAACTTTACTGAAATGTAGAAATTTGGGGATGGATTGTAGAAGCTGTTATTTCCTTTGGGGCTTGCGATTTGGAATTTGCACGAAATTTAACTTCTAAAAAGCAAAGAGGAATGAAATAAAATGCAATTCTTCAGGGGAAACTAAAAGCTTGGAGAACACAACAAAATCAAAGCTGTCGGGAATTGATGTGGTGTATGGAGCATTTATTTGCGCCTCAATTAAATATACAAATTCAGTAAAATCGTTTTACTTTATTAGAACATCAAAAATTTAAGTAAAAAGTCAACTCACCGAAAATTCATTTAATCCTCTAAAAGCGACAACCTAACGTAAGATAATTTCCTGTTCTGTCATAAAAGACCCCAGCCAAATTCGCCCATCTTGTTTTTTCCATTCTCCCGTTTTTTTCAGGTTTGCTCCCGGGAAACGAAAAGCGGCCTCTACTTTTCCGCTTGGTATCGATTCGAATCCATCGATTTCAAGCGTGCGAGTAATCGATTTCCCCGGCAAAAGCTTGTAATACCATGCCTCATTGATTTCTTCGCTTGCCGTTGTTTCAAAGTTTTGAGCCCAGTAATTTTTATTGTAATACCGAAAACTCACGCCATTGGTAAAATAATGGAAACGGTCGGCGTGCATTTTGTCCGAATCCAAAATATAAATTGGCTCCAAATCACGATTTACAACAGTGTAAGTATATTCGAGCGTGGTTGAATTTAGCTTTTTGAGCTGTGTAAGTTTAACATCAATTCCTGCTCTTAATAATCCGGCATCAAATAATTCTGATTTGAATGCCGTTTTTGCATCCAGGTCAATGGGATAAAAATGACCAAATCGATTAAACTGAATCACATCTTTGGGAGCAAAATATCCGTCGTCGGGAAGCACCGATGGCATGGAAGGAACCGACGAAAGATACATTGGGAAAAACACACCCACAAACAAACGCTTCTCGCCCGAAGTAACAACAAAGTGCCGACCACCTAAATCACTCTTGGCTTTTTCACGATTTAAATAAAAAGTGTGTGCCGACCAGTCGTAAAATTCAATTTCGGTATCTTTTACCCAGGGAAAGCGCTCCAATTCCAGAGTATTTAAATCAACTTCAGAATCGTGTATTTCCAGCTGCCCTTCTTGCACCAAATAAATGTTTATATCGCTGTTTCTATTACGATAATTAGAAGAATACTCATCGCTGCATGAAAATAAGAGGAATATAAAACAAATAAAAATCAGCTTTCTCATGGTTAGCAAAATTGATTTTTGTTAAGACGAAGATAAGTCTATTTTGGTTGCGCCAACTCAGAAATATTTGTTAAATCCAATCGAACTTCTTGATTGATATTTCCTTAATGAACTAAAAAAGGATACTTTTGTCCTTTCAATAGATAACAACAGATTAATACATAATAAAATGGCAGATAATCAAAAGACTTTACTGATGATTCTTGATGGTTGGGGAATCGGCGATGGATCGAAAGGCGACATTGTTGCAAATGCACCAACTCCTTTTATGGACTCGCTAAACGAGAAATATCCGCACTCGCAATTAATGGCTTGTGGCGAAGATGTTGGTTTACCTGAAGGACAAATGGGAAACTCTGAAGTGGGTCACTTAAATATTGGTGCCGGCCGGGTTTTGTACCAGGACATGGTAAAAATTACAAAAGCAATCCGCGACAATACTTTGGGCGAAAATCCTGAAATTGTAAAAGCGTATAATTATGCCAAAACAAACAATAAAAAAGTTCATTTGATTGGTTTGATTGGCCCCGGCGGAGTTCACGCTTTAAGTACACACATGCATGCACTTTGCGAGATAGCCACTAAAATGGGACTAGAAGATGTATTTGTTCATGGTTTAACCGACGGACGCGACACCGATCCTCGTTCGGGTTATGGTTTTCTGGAAACCGATATAAGGGCACTGGAAGCTACCAATGCAAGATTTGCTTCAATTATTGGTCGTTATTTTGGAATGGACCGCGACAATAACTTCGATCGGTTAAAACTGGCTTACGATTTATATACACAGGGAAAAGGTGAAAAATCGACCGATTTGCTGGCAACTGTTAAAAAATCGTACGATGCGGGAGTAACCGACGAATTTCTGAAACCAATTGTTATGGTTGACGAAAACGATCAGCCGCTTGCAAAAATCGAAGAAGGCGATGTAGTGATCTGTTTCAATTTCAGAACCGACCGTTTGCGCCAAACTACGATTGCTTTTACACAAAAAGATCTCCCTGAATTTGGAATGCATACCATGAATTTGGAATGGTACACCATGACAACTTATAAAGCCGACTTTAAAAATGTTAATGTAATCTTCAAAAAAGACAACGTTACCAACACCATGGGCGAAGTAGTTTCGAAAGCCGGATTAAAACAAATTAGAATTGCTGAAACCGAAAAATACGCTCACGTAACTTTCTTTTTTAGTGGTGGCCGCGATGATGAATTTGAAGGTGAAAACAGAATTATGATTCCGTCTCCCAAAGTGGCAACTTACGATTTACAACCCGAAATGTCGGCACCCGGAGTTCGCGATGCAATTGTTCCAAAGCTTGAAAAAGGGGAAGTCGATTTTGTTTGTTTGAACTTTGCCAACGGCGACATGGTTGGACACACCGGAGATTCCGAAGCCATTTACAAAGCTGTTGAAGCCGTTGATTCTTGTGTAAAAGATGTAGTTACTGCGGCACAAAAAGGCGGATTTGATGTTATGATTATTGCCGACCACGGAAATGCCGATAACGCATTAAATCCTGATGGTTCTGAAAATACAGCACACTCGTTAAATCCGGTTCCTTGTATTTTCATTTCAGATAAAAAGGGAATAAAACTTCAAAATGGAATTTTGGCAGATGTTGCTCCAACTTTATTAAAAGTAATGGGCTTGGAAGTTCCTGCTGATATGACTGGTAAAAATTTGATTATTGAATAGCTGCTGGCTTCGAGCTACAAGTAGTAAATATAATAATTGTCATCTCGAACAGCGTGAGAGATCTGTAACAGATTCCTAACGCCGTTCGGGATAACATTTCGAAAAAAAATGATAGAAATAGGGCGCACCATTTTAAGTCGCGATATTTTTGAGAAACATTTTCTTTGCGATATTTTAAAATGCAAAGGAGCATGTTGTATTGAAGGAGATTCGGGGGCTCCGTTAACCGACAAAGAAGCCGAAATAATAGCACGCGATTATTCAATCTTCAAAAGTCATCTGCCTGAAAATCATAAAAAAGAACTTGATAAACAGGGTTATTCTGTTATCGACAGCGACGGTGATTTGGTAACTCCCCTTGTAAACAACCGCCAGTGCGTTTATTCGTTTTACGACAAAAAAGGCATTTTAAAATGTGCCATCGAAAAAGCGCATTTCGAAGGAAAAATGGAATTCAGAAAACCAATTTCCTGTCATTTATTCCCGATCAGAATTACCGAATACAAACGTTTTGATGCGCTCAATTATGAAGAACTAGCTATTTGTAAACCGGGCAAAGCCTGTGGCGTTTCAGAAAAATTACCACTCTATAAATTTTTAAAAGAACCACTGGTTAAAAAATACGGTGCAGAGTGGTACAAAGAAGTAGAAATTGCTGCCGACATGTTAGCCGATATTAAAGAATAATTATTCTTTAACCAGCAAAGGAATTTGCTTGCGTTCGAGTATTCCATCGTGGTTTATCGCTTCCACAACAATTGTATATACTCCAGTTTCATCCGAAGTATAAAACGAAACCTGCGTTTCTTTTTGGTCGTTTACATCGACCTTTGGATTCCAGTACAACAAATTCCGAAAATCGGGGATTCTTGAATTCCTGAGCGAATCGACAGAATAATCGGGGCTGTTAAAAAAGTAGGTAGGAAAATAACCATTGTACGATTGCCGGAACAAACGTGTATCAAAATCAAAAGCGCTCATGTCTCCCCGACTGGTTGTTACGTTTACCAAATTGCTAATTTTATATTCACGGATAAAAAAATCAAGGTTCATCACGTCGATTTTTTCCACATCTTTTGGCTGCATTAAAAAGATGTTGTTTTGATTCTGAATCGGCACTCCATCAACCATACAAAATGAATCGCCGCCACTACCGTACTTCAAATCGCCCTCCGAAACTTTTATCGAAAACTTTTCGTCTTTTTTTACCAACTGCGTATTTGGAACAATTTCGCGAAAAACTTCTTCCATGTTTGGCAACTCGATAAAGTCCTGCGTTTTTATCGAAATTTCGGGTTCACCGTAAAAACAATCGGGTTCGGGCTCTGCTTTTTCCAGCATCGAAAACGATTGATACGATTTATACAAAGCGTTCACCTGCATATTTACAATTGCCCGGTTTATTTTCTCCATATTTTTAGTTTCGATAAAAAGCGGATGAATTTTATGCTTGGAGTATTGTGTGCTGAAAGCCAGGTCTAAATTCACTTTATAATTCAAAACACTTGTATCTCTTTTATAAGGTTGAATTACGATTTCCTGTTCGCCAAATCGCTTCGATTCAAAATAAAATCTTCCGAGCGAATCGGTTTTGGAAATATTCATAGTTGGATGTTTCCCCACAAAATTCAACATAAAAGACTCGTTAATTATTGGTAACTGATCGTCTGGATTAACGATATTTCCTGAAATGATTTCTCCTTTTATTTCGGGTAAAAAAGCATAATCAACGCCGCCAGTTTTTACCGTGTCAAAAGGTGTAAAACACAAAAGCAAGTCGTTTTCTTCGATTCCGTTTTTTTCCTGCTCTGTTATCAATTGTTTTGGCAATACGCCGGGACGAGCAATTTTTCCAATTTTTGTTTTATCGTTCAACAAACACGATTTTACCACCGAAACCGAAACGCTTTTTAAATCGCTAAAATTTTCGATGCTCAGCAAAACCGGTGTTCTTGAAGTATAAAATTCTTTATCCGTTTTAATGTTCAGACCTTCAGCCGTATTGTTCTCCGAATTACTAAAATATCGCGACGAAAGAACGGTGTTGTTTGCATCGATTAATAAAGCACACAAATAACCCGATGGAATTTCTTTGGGATCAATCGAAACTGCTTCGTACTTTTTTAAAACAAGCGGAAAACTTTCGATAAAATCACCGCTTTGCGAAATAAGATGAATTTCTCCTTCAGAAAAAGAAGCATTCAAATTTTCATCGGTTGCCAATTGAAAAATCAAATTATTATTCTTTTTGCGTAATTGAAGATTTATTCTGTTTGTTAAAACCTCGCCGACCGGAACGATATATTTTTTTGTATCGATTGAAGATCTATATAGATACAATCCACTTTTCTGCGGATTCAAATTGAAAATGGCAAAACCGTTTTCGGGTGTTTCAATTTTTAAAACAGATTTGCCGGTGGGTGTAATTATTTCTCCTGAAACGGATTTGGGATTCCCAAATTTATCGACCGACAGCACGAGTATTTTGTTGTTACAGTTTCGAATCAGTTTCCCACCTTCCGGAAAAAAGAAAAGGGTGTCGGAGAGATATGCATTTTCTTTTTCGGGAAATGAGCCAGCCGTAAATGGGTTAATAATTGCAATGTTTTTGGTGAAGAAAAAATCGGGATTATAATTGCGCATCCATTTGGTGTAAGCCCGAATCTGGTAATTTCCGGTATTTAAATCCGCGGGTATTTCGAAGGCAGTTGACACACTTCCGTTTTCAGGATTCAGTTTGATTTGTATTACCGGAACATTTTCAGCATTTAATACTTCGGCATAAATTACTTTGCTTAATTGCGAAACATCGTTTGTGCCGCTTTTTAAACAACTCGCATTGATCCAAACCGATTCGCCAGCAATATAAGTGTCGCGGTCGGTACTAAAAACCACTGTTTCCTGCGCCAATAATAAACCAGCATTTAAGAAAATCAGAAGTGAAAGTATAAGTTTATTCAGGTTCATTGTATGGTTTTCCCGGTCTGTTAATTAATTGTCTATCCAAAAAGCGGGTGGCGTTAACTCTCCCACCAAAGTACAGTCGGTACATTGTTTGGTTGAAAGTGCTAACCCTACAACTTTCTGACTCAGCGGACCTTGAAATATTGGAAAAGCAAGATCGTAATTGTAATCGCCACTTAAAACATAATGGTCGTAAATGGCAAAAATGTTTTCGAAAGCCGGATCATTCGGATCGGAGCCAACATTTAATTCCTCAAGCATCAACGAGTCGTATCCGCACGAAAGAAAGCCGTCTTTCATGGGTAAACGTAAATCCCTGATTTCAGAATAGTCGACATAAATTCTTTTTGAGGTACAACCAGCCACCTGAACAAATCCTAAAACCGTTTCATTCGGATCATCAACACTTTTAACGTTTCCTGAAATGGTAAACGGCTGTTCGCCAAAAATATTTGTTTCTCCGGGATTGGTCTGATCCAGTTTATTCCAAAAATCGTACTCCTCTTTCGAAATAGAATATTGTTTAATATTTGTACTGTACCTGAGCAATAGTTTATCGGTTTCTTCCGAAAGAATAAAATAAAGTTCTTTCGCCAGCACTTCTTTGTTGGTTTGATTTTTAAAAGACTGAATTTGTATTTTGCCCGACTTTGAAGATTTAAAACAATATTTTTTTTGTTCGTTAGGACTCCATGAATTATCGGGATTTGGAATTTCGATGGGCGAAAACGGAACCTGAAACTTCCAGTCTTCCTCGTACGACCAGCGCAAATAATCAACCTCGTCGGAATTACTGTGCCCGCTCACATAAATACCCAGTCCGTTATATTTTCCATCCGATTCTCCTGCCGAATTTTTTTCGGGAACATAATATACATCATCAATTTCTGTTGGCTCAAGCAATACAATTGGGTCCGAAGTATATCGTTTTCCGTTTTTTGTTTTAATATAAACATGATAAGAATTTCCGGGAACTCCGGTAAACACATCCGATTCGATCCGATAAACTCCATCGTCGGTTTCAGTCAACTGGTACTGAATTCCATTCTGATCTTCAAAAGCTACAAAAGCCTTGGTTTCAGCAACTACCTCCTGATCGATGTTTGAAAGGGTACGGGTAAGTTTTACAAAATGTGGTGCATCTTCGTTCGAAATCAAACCGTCGACCACCAGCAAACTTGTCGATTGATTTCCAACCGTTGCATTATAAGGCTCGAGACACGAACTTAGAATAAAAAGAATAAATAATAAGATATAATATCTCCACAATTTCATTCAAATTCAATTTTGGTTAGTTGACAGATTTCAAAACTATGTTTGAATAAAGAAAGTGAAAATTCGTAAACATTTTGTCATCCATTCATCCTTTTTATTATTTTTGATTCAACTAATCCAGAACATCAAACTTCATGTTTAAACCATTCTCGCCAGTTTTCTCTTTGCTTTTGCTGATTCCGTTTTTTTGCTTTGCGCAAAACAATCGCGAGTATACGGTGAACAGCGATCAAGCGATTGAAATGTACAAAAACAAACTGTACAAAGAATACGATTTCCTAAACGGGAAAGAATATAAATTGTACCATGTAAATCTGGAAACGAGTCCGCTTTTCGATGCTTCGTTTGGGATGGAAGGAACCATCTATGCCAGCGGAGAAACCTATTCCGATCTGATTCTTGTCTACGATATTTATAAAGATGAACTGGTTTGTGTTCCCGATTTATTTGAAGGTAAATTGATTTCCATCAACCCAACTTTTGTCGATTCGTTTTCCATCACCCGAAAAACAACTGACAAGATTGGCAATTATACTTTTAAAGACCAACATTTTCAGTTTAAGAAAATTGATTTCCCAAAGAATGAGAACGGCGTTTTACACAGCGGTTATTTCGAAGTGACACAGATTGGGGATAAAACCTTATTGATTCATCACGAGGCGCTGCAAAAAAACAACCAGGGCGAAGAAGCCATCATCCACGGAATTGTTAATTACGAATACGCACAAAAAAAAATATTATATTTCGATGGGAAATATTATGAAATAGATTCAAAACGAAAATTTGTAAAACTTTTCCCTGAACACAAAAAAGCGATCAATAAAAAACTAATGTCGTTTGGTTTACGCTTCAACTTTCTAAGCAAAAAACAATTGATCGAAATCATTCAAATCACCAATACAATTTAATAAACATGCGCAAAATTGTATTCCTCTTTTTACTACTTCTTCTAACAACAATACAATCTTTTGCGCAAAAGAGTGAAATTAGTTTGCACGTAGAAAACAAAACATTCGACGAAATCATCAATATTCTTGAATCGGAAACCCAACTGAATTTTTATTACTTCCCCGAATGGGTGGATAGTTTGTACCTGACCATAAATGTCGACAATGCAAGTGCAAAAGAGGTACTCAGTCAAATGTGTAAAACGCGGGAATTATCGTTTACTTTTATCGACGACAACAAAGTGGTTTTTACCAAAAACTATAAAATTAAAACCAATTACGCCAAAGCGTACGAAGTGTATCTGCAAAACAGAAACACTGTGGTGCAAGACACCGCCCACTACGAATTGCCAAAACCGGAACAAAAAGAAAGTGCTATAAACAAAGCGTTCCAGGTTTATATTATCGGAAACGCCTCGGCAAATCCCGATGGAAAAATGGCCACACTTCAGGGCACATTAAAAGATATGGACACGGGTGAGCCACTGGTTGGCGCCACCATTTATATCGAAGAATTAAAAAAAGGAACAGCTTGTAATGTTTACGGTTTTTATGCCATCTCCTTACCACCCGGACAATACAAAGTTGAATACCGCCTGATAGGAATGAGAACCACACAACGTAACATTATTATACATTCCGACGGGAAACTGGATGTTGAAATGCAAGACAAACCCGAGTCGTTAAAAGAAGTTGTGGTGACTGCCAAAAGTGAAGACATGGTTCGCAACACCCGAATGGGAATGGAAAAACTCACCATGAAAACACTCAAACAGTTACCCATGGGTTTTGGCGAAGCCGACATTATAAAAAGCTCCTTGCTGTTGCCGGGTGTTCAATCGGTGGGCGAAGCGTCCAGTGGTTTTAATGTCAGGGGTGGAAGTGTCGATCAGAATCTGATTCTTTTAAACGACGCAGCTATTCTCAACACTTCGCACTTTTTTGGTTTTTTCTCGGGTTTTAATTCAGAGTTGGTAAAAGACATTACTTTATATAAAAGTGGAGTTCCTGCAAAATATGGTGGTCGGATTTCTTCGGTGATGGACATTACATTAAAAGACGGCAACCGAAAAGCCACAAAATTATCAGGTGGAATCAGTCCGGTTTCAGGACGATTAAATGTTGAAGGACCCATAAAAAAAGATAAAAGTTCGTTTATAATCGGTGCCCGCTCCACTTATTCGAACTGGATTTTAAAATTACTCGACGATCCAAAATTGCAAAACAGTACTGCCGGATTTTACGATGTTCAGGGAAATTTCTCGTTCGACCTCGACCAAAACAATAGTTTGTATCTTTCGGGTTATGTGAGCCACGACAATTTTGATTATTACCTGGAAGATGCTTTTGAATACAATTCGTTTGCATCGACATTGCGCTGGAAACACATTTTTAGTCCGAAACTATTTTCAACCTTTTCGGCAATTGTGAGTAATTACGATTACACCATGCAATCGAGAACAGATTCTACGTTGTTTCATTCGGTAGAATATAAAATCAAGCAGAAATCGGTTAAAGCCGACTTTTCGTACCACACCGGAAACAATCATAAAATTGACTTTGGATTAAACTCAACTTTGTACAATTTATCTCCTGGAATCAGAAAACCACTTGGAGAAATGTCATCCATACTTAATAAAGAAATTGAAAAGGAACAGGCACTCGAAACATCGCTTTATTTAAGCGACGAATTTGATTTAACCAATTTTATTTCGCTCTCGGCAGGAATACGTTATACTTTGTATTCCAATTTCGGACCAAAAACACAATACAATTATCTGGAAGGATTACCAAAGAATATTGAAAACATAACCGATACCTCATCTTATAAAAGCGGAGAATCTGTGCAATTCTATTCCGCGCCTGAATTGCGATTCTCATCTAATATTAAAGTAAGTAGCACCAGCTCGTTCAAAATTGGTTTAAGCAGAATGTATCAATACATTCATATGATGTCGAAAACAACAGCCATGTCGCCAACCGACATTTGGAAACTGAGCGACAATTACCTCAAACCACAGCGGGGCGATCAGCTTTCTGTGGGGTTTTATAAAAGTTTGCGGAGAAATACAATTGAAGCATCGGTTGAAACGTATTATAAAAAGCTAAAAGATATTTTGGATTACAAAGGCGGAGCACAGTTAGTTATGAACGAACACATTGAAACCGATGTGCTGAATGGAACCGGGAAAGCCTACGGAATAGAATTGATGCTTCAGAAAAAAACAGGAAAGTACACTGGTTGGATGAATTATACCTACTCGCGGATTCTCCATAAAATCGACAGCGAATTCGACGAAGAACGTGTAAACAACGGAGAATATTTCCCGGCTAATTACGACAAACCACATAATTTTAAGTTTATCTTTAATTATAAAGTCTCGCGAAGATTTAATCTTTCGTCGAACTTTTTCTACAGTACCGGCCGCCCGTTTACCGCACCACTTGCCTATTATTATTTTAACGATGCACTTAGAGTTTACTACACCGAACGCAACGGGGTAAGAATGGCTGACTACATCCGACTCGACCTAGCCGCCAATATAAATGGAAACCTGCTCCGGAAAAAACTCAACCACAGCTCCTGGACTTTTGCCGTATATAATGTATTGGGTCGAAAAAATCCCTATTCTATATTTTTCAGAACAGAAGGTGAACAAGTGAAAGGATATAAAATGTCCATTTTTGGGCAACCCATTTTTACAGTTACCTATAATTTTCGTTTTATGGGAAATGCAAAAGATGATTTTTAGTTTTCTAAACTTTAAAGTATATAAACTACCACTCAAAATCCATTTCATATTTATCCGGATCTAATCCCCATTTTTCGATTAACCATTTTGCAGCTCGCATATCGTATCTATTTCGAGTATTCGATTCGGCATTGGCAACCATTTCAACAACACCATCAATAATTTTGGGATCTTTTTCATCAATACAGTCGATTACATTTAATGCATAGCAACGGGCAAATTCGTTCTTACTTTTTAAAACTTCGAGTAGTGCATTTTTTGCGATTTCTTTTTCGCCCAAATTATAAAGCGCTTCGGCTGCCACCGACACCACACTTTCTGACTGATCTTGTAAGGCAACTTTCAATTCTTCGCTAGCCCCGACTGCCTCATCTTTCAAAATCAATAATCCCGACGCTCCCCAATAACGAACTGCACTTTCATCGCTTTCTAAATAACTTTCTAATTGCCGAATATTTTCAACTTTACCCAAAGTTGCAACTTCTGCAGCTTCCATAATTTCCGGGAGATCGAATTTCCCGGATCGCATGTAATCGTACATTGGAATTTCTCCTACACGATCCACCCGTTCGGCTTCCGGAATAAAACCGGTGTCTTTAATTTTTGTACCCCAGTTTTTGTTGGCGGCACGCATTCGTTCCAGTACATTTTTATATTCCGGATGGTTGACAAGGTTGTTTACTTCCCAGGGATCGTTCTCTGTATCGTACAATTCTTCAACCGGTTTTTCTTCCCAAAAAGCACTTTGTATTTTGTTACATTCTCCATTTTTAAACGCCAGTTCCCAAGAGCGAATCGATGGTGCAAGCCATAAATATTCGAGCCGCTGACCAGAAATCCGGTAGGGCATATAATTTCTGATGTAGCGGAATTTCTGATCGCGAACTGCCCTGCACATATCGTAACGTTCGTCCATCCTTCCCCGAAACATAAAAGCATATTCCGGATCTTTTGTTTTTTCATCTCCCAGAAATGCATCTCCCTGCAAATATTCAGGAATCTCAATTCCGGTTATACTTAAAAGTGTTGGCAATAAATCGACAAAACTGATCAATCGGGTTACTTTTGAATTTGGCTTTTCTGCCGGAAAAAGGGGCTTGTATTTTTCGGGAATACGAACAATAAAAGGCACGCGCGTTCCGGTTTCGTATACATATCGTTTACTCCGAGCCAGCACTCCCCCATGATCGCCATAATAAAACACTATGGTATTTTCGGCTAAACCGGCGTCTTCAAGTTCTTTTAACCATTTACCGATTTGAGTGTCCATATCTTCCACTTTATCGTAATACTGCGCCCAGTCGTGTTTCATTTCAGATGTCGCCGGATGATAAGGAGGGATTGGAACTTCCTCGGGACTGTGCCTTAATTTTTTATTCGGAATAAACTGGTGGATGCTACTTTCGTGCGAAATAGTGGTATTAAAAACAGCAAAAAACGGCTGTCCTGCTGCCCTGTTTTTATAATGTGCATTTTTATCGCATTCGTCCCATATTTTTTGCGGATCGACATTACTCACATTGTAATCGGTTTTTGAATTGTTGGTACAGTAATAACCAATTTCGCGCAAATATTCGGGGTAGGTTTTTACCACATCCGACTTCGGATAATAACTCCGCATATTTTCGTTTCCGCCCGAACAGGCATAAATTCCGGTTAAAATTGTATTCCGGGTTGGTGCACAAACCGGGGCGTTTGCGTAGGCATGTGTGTATAAAAAACCTTCCGACGCCAATTTGTCAAGATTGGGAGTTGTGGCAAATTCATCGCCATAACATCCTAAAAACGGACTGTTATCTTCGCTGGTTAACCAGATTATATTTGGTAATTCTTTGGGTACATTTTTGTTGCAGCTGCTAAAACTAAAAGTAACAATCAGACATAGAAAAATTGGGAACAAACAAGTTAGTTTCTTACACTTCATTGCAAATCTATTTTAGTTTGAATTAAAGATATATCGGCAAACAACTTAGTTGAAATAGATCGATTTATGCCATAATTTCCACTCTGTTTCCATCGGGATCGAGAAAAACGCTTTCGTAGCAACCGTCTCCGGTTTTGCGCGGCTCTCCAATAATTTTAAAGCCATCATTTTTTAATTGCTCTGTTAGTTCATCAACTTTTTCTCTGGAACCAACCTGAATGGCAAAATGTACCAAGCCTGTATATTGTTTGATCGGATCATTTTTTGATTTTGGAATATTGGGCATTTCCATAATTTCGATACGGCATTCATCATCGAATGAAAGAAAATGCGAACGAAATTCTTTTGAATGATTGTAGTATATTTCGTTACACGAAGCATCGAAATATTGCATGTAGAAATTCTTTAATCCTTCGAGGTTGTAAGTCCAAATGGCGATGTGATCTATTCTCATATTACAACTGTTAATCAATAAATGTACGAAAGGTTTGTTGAATTCAATGAGTTAAAATTGTTAAATTTTACTTTCCCATTCATTAAAAAACTGCTTGAGAAATTCTTCCATAAAACGATGACGGCTTTCTGCCAGCTGAATTGCGGTGCTTGTATTTAAGCGATCTTTTAAGAGCAACAATTTTTCGTAAAAATGATTAATTGTTGGAGCAGTATTTTTTTTGTATGCTTCGAAATCATTGTGCAGCACTGGTTTAATTTCCGGATCGTAAATCAATCTTTTTTTACTTCCACCGTAAGCAAAAGTTCGGGCTACTCCAATTGCACCAATTGCATCGAGCCGATCGGCATCCTGCACTATTTTTGCTTCCGGGTAAACGGCTTTGTTTTCCACACCGGCCCCTTTAAACGAAACCTGGTCGATTATTTCCAAAATCCTGCCCGCTTCCGAACTTGAAACTCCAATTTTATTCAACCATCTTTTCGCTTTCAATTCGTTCGAATCTCCATTTAATTTCCAGTCATCGAGATCGTGTAACAAAGCAGCCATTTCAATAATAAATAAATTACCACCTTCTTTTTCTGCAATTCTTAATGCGAGGTTCCTAACTCTGAAAATATGCCACCAATCGTGACCCGATCCTTCGTTTTCAAAATAATTTCGAATGTGCTCTTCGGTTTCCTCTAAATGCCTCTTTTGTAGAATATTTAAACCCATAGTTCAAATCTAGTTAAAATCTAATCAGAATCAAGACATAAAAATTGTTAAAACAAAAATTAAAATTTTCACATCTGATTGATAATGTGACACTTACTTGCTCTTTCCGAAATAATCGATATTTTAAGAATATCGTCAGATATATCTTTTTTACTATTTTCGCCTCCAAACAAAATCGGTTAACAAATAATTCGAAACCTTAAAGATGAATTGTTTAGCTGAAGATTAATTTTTAATAAATGACAAATTCGTCGAAATTAACATTGTCCTCCTTATTTAGTAACACTGTTACAAATTTTGCAAACGACACTTCCGTAGTTTTTACAGGCGAAAAAAATTACACCTATAAAGAAATGGGTGACGATGTTAACCGTCTTGCCGGAATGCTTTCTGAATTAGGTGTGAAACAAGGAGATAAGGTGGCCATTTTAAGTACAAACATGCCCAACTGGGGTGTTTCATTTTTTTCGATTCTAAAACTTGGAGCAATTGTAGTTCCGATTTTACCCGACTTCCACGAAAATGAGATAAAAACAATTATTGAACATTCTGAAGCCAGCATGTTATTTGTTTCCGAGGGTTTATATAAAAATGTAAACGATGACGTTTTAAAATTAATCGATCAGTTAATTTTAGTCGAAAACTTTGCATTGATCCCACAAGGTTTGGATGCAGACAAAATTTCATCTCTGGAAACATCTCTGCCCACAACAATAAAAAATCTTCCAAATGTAGAAGTTGAAGAAGAAGATTTGGCATCGATCATCTACACTTCGGGTACAACCGGAAATTCGAAAGGTGTAATGCTGACGCATAAAAATCTGACCTGGACAACACAACAATGCAAAAGTTTGTATCAGGTAAAAAATACAGATCGTTTTCTATCTATCCTTCCGCTTTCGCACACTCTGGAAAATACAGTTGGGTTTTTACTTCCGGTAATGCACGGGGCTTCGGTTCATTATTTGCGGAAACCACCGGTTGCATCGGTTTTGTTGCCTGCATTGCAAGAGGTTAAACCAACGATAATGCTTACCGTTCCGCTGATTATCGAAAAAGTATACCGAGCAAAAATTGCTCCTGCTTTTCAAAAAAGTGCGGCCATGAGTTTCTTTTATTCGCTGCCTCCGATTAGAAAAGTATTGCACCGAATTGCCGGGGCAAAACTGCATAAAACCTTTGGTGGAGAATTAAAATTCTACGGAATTGGCGGCGCAAAACTCGATCCTACAGTGGAGCAGTTTTTAAAAGAAGGAAAATTCCCTTACGCAATTGGCTATGGTTTAACCGAAACTTCGCCACTACTTTCCGGAGCAGTTGGTAAAAACACAGGGAACGGCTCGGCCGGAGTTGCCATGGAAGGTGTTACTTTACGAATTGCAAATGCCGATCCGGTAACCGGAGAAGGAGAAATTCAGGCAAAAGGAGAAAACGTAATGCGCGGTTATTACAAAGCTCCCGAGGCAACAAAAGAAGTATTTACCGAAGATGGATGGTTTAGAACCGGCGACCGTGGTACTTTTAATAAAAATAATTTGCTTGAAATAAAAGGCCGGATTAAAACGATGATAGTAGGTGCCAGCGGCGAAAATATTTATCCGGAAGAAATCGAATCGGTGATCAACAAAATGAAATTTGTTGTCGAATCGCTGGTAAAAGAAGAAAAAGGAAAACTCGTGGCTATGATCCATCTGAATATGGAAGAAATGGAAGAAACTTTTAAACATCTGAAATCGGAGGCCAAACAATACGTGGCCGAAAAATCGGATGAAATTTTAAAAGAAATCCATAAAAAGGTGAATGCCGAGGTCAACAAGTTCTCACGAATACAACAGGTTATATTACAACCTATCCCGTTTGAACGGACTCCGACGAAAAAAATTAAACGATTTTTATACGCATAACGTACTTAATATTTAAAAAAAGGAAAGTCTTTTAACAGGCTTTCCTTTTTTTGTTAAAGGTCATCAGAAATTGTTAATTTTGCACTCATCAATTTAAAAAAGCAAATGGTTACAGAATCAAGATACAGTGCGAGGGGGGTTTCGGCTTCTAAAGAAGATGTTCACGAAGCCATAAAAAATGTCGATAAAGGATTATTTCCAAAAGCATTTTGCAAAATTATTCCCGACATTTTAGGCGGCGATCCTGAGTGGTGTAACATAATGCACGCCGACGGTGCCGGCACAAAATCTTCACTAGCTTATTTGTACTGGAAAGAAACCGGCGATTTATCGGTTTGGAAAGGAATTGCGCAAGATGCGTTAATTATGAATGTCGACGATTTGTTGTGTGTTGGAGCCACCGATAATATCTTGGTGTCGTCGACAATCGGGCGAAATAAAAATAACATTCCGGGCGAAGTAATTGGTGCAATCATTAACGGAACAGAAGAACTGCTTGCCAATCTTCGCGAGATGGGAATCAGTATTTATTCTACTGGCGGAGAAACGGCCGATGTTGGCGATTTGGTACGCACCATAATCGTGGATTCAACGGTTACCTGCCGGATGAAAAAAACAGATGTGGTTTCGGCTGATAATATCAAACCGGGGAATGTAATTATCGGACTTTCGTCGTCGGGACAAGCGACTTACGAAACCGAATACAACGGAGGAATGGGAAGCAATGGTTTAACTTCTGCCCGGCACGATGTATTTGCAAAATACCTTGCCGAAAAATATGCTGAAGGATTTGACCCTGCGGTTCCGGAAGCTTTGGTTTATTCCGGAAATTATAAGCTCACCGATAAAATCGACGGACTGGATTTGGATGCCGGAAAGCTGGTTCTGTCTCCTACCCGAACTTATGCTCCGGTCATAAAAAAAGTTCTGGATCAGTTTCGAGGGCAGATTTCAGGAATGATTCACTGTTCGGGTGGTGCACAAACAAAAGTACTTCACTTTGTCGATCGTGTACATGTGATTAAAGATAATATGTTTCCGGTTCCGCCGCTGTTTAAAATTATTCAGGAACAATCGGGAACCAACTGGAAAGAAATGTACAAGGTGTTTAACATGGGGCACCGATACGAAATATACTGTGGAAATGAGATTGCTGACGAAATTATTTCAATCGCAAAATCGTTTAACATCGATGCTCAGATAATTGGAAAAGTTGAACCTTTCGACGGGAAAAAACTTACTATTATATCGGAGAAAGGAAAATTTGATTACTAACTCATTCCCACGAAAGTGGGAATCTCATATTAGAAATCAATGTCTGACTTCTACGTTTACATATTGGCAAATAAACCAAAAGGCGTTTTGTATATTGGATTAACAAATGAGTTAGAAAGAAGATTAGAAGAACATAAAACAAAAATATTAAAAGGATTCACTCAGAAATACAACGTTGATAAATTGGTTTATTTTGAGGAATTTGATACATACGAAGAGGCTTTTACAAGAGAACGCAGACTGAAAAAGTGGAAGCGTGACTGGAAAATTGAATTAATAGAAAAAGAAAATTCCGACTGGAATGATTTGTCGGCCGAATGGTTTGAATAAAAGATTCCCGTTTTCACGGGAATGAAGAGAGGAAATAAAATGGCACAATACGCATTATTAGAAAAATACGAATCAATTAAACACCGCTTCGAAGAAGTGGAACAGCTGATCACCGATCCGGAAATTATTTCGGACATGAAACGCTATGTAAAATTGAATCAGGAATATAAAAACTTGGAAAAGCTCGTAGCAACATTCCGAGAATATAAAAACCTTGTCGACAACATCGAGTCGGGAAAAGAGATGCTGGCCGAAGAAAGCGATGAAGAAATGCGCGAAATGGCGCGTGAGGAAATCGAGCTGTCGGAGAAACTCATTCCTGTAAAAGAACAGGAAATTAAATTGTTGCTTGTTCCTGCCGATCCCGAAGACAGTAAAAATGC
>JBNKOT010000156.1:0-2148 GCA_050294855.1 Draconibacterium sp.
AGTTTTACAAACGCAGCAATTGAATAATAAATCGCGCAATGAAAGAAAAACCTACCTCGCGGTTGTTCATCTCGACGATCGTAAAAACATTCAACTCGAAACCAAAGAATTTTCGGGAATACGAAAAATTAAAAATGGCGATGCTGACAAATTGTTGGCCTGGTCGAACCGTCCTTATGCAATTCAGGCAATGTGGGAAGGTAGTCCTCGACACAACGATTTTTACCTGATCGACATCAACAGCGGCGAAGCTGAAAAAATAAAAACCGATTGCAGAGCAACACCCTCGGTTTCTCCCGAAGGCAAATATTTATTTTGGTACAATGCGATCGACACCACCTGGAATACGTACGAAATTGCAAGTGGAAACGAATACAAAATTACGACACCAAACAGCATTCAGGTCGCCAACGAATTAAACGACGTTCCAAATCCTGCCGGATCGTATTTCCATGGTGGCTGGTTAAAAGACGATGCTGCTTTGTTGGTTTACGACCGTTTTGATGTTTGGAAAGTAGATCCCCAAGATGCTGCAATCGCAATCAATCTCACAAAAGTAGGGCGCAAAAACAGTACAAGTTTTCGATTGATTAATTTTGATTCACAGTGGGGTTCCAGACGTTTTTCGAGAGGTGGAAACGACGAAGGAATCGATCCAACAAAAACAATGTATTTAAAAGCAAATAATGAAATTACACGTGCCGACAGTTATTATAAATTTGATTTTAAGAAACAGGAACTGAAAGTTCTCTTTGATGGAAATTACAAACTCAGTACTCCACAAAAAGCCAAAGACGAAGAAGTAATCGTTTTTACAAAGGAAGACTTCCAAACCTATCCGAATCTTTTGGTAAGTGATTTGAGTTTCAGAAAACAAATACAAATCAGCGACGCCGCTCCGCAGCAAAAAGAGTTTTTGTGGGGAACTGCAGAATTGGTTTCGTGGACTTCGCTCGACGGAAGAAAACTGGAAGGTACTTTGCACAAACCGGCCAATTTCGATCCGAATAAAAAATACCCGATGATTGTAAATTTCTACGAAAAAAGTTCGCAAGGTTTACTGAATTATCACATGCCGGAATTGGGGCGTTCCACCATCGGATACCACTATTATACCAGCAACGATTATTTGATTTTTAATCCCGACATTTATTACAAAGAAGGATATCCGGGCGAAGATGCATTTAACTGTGTTATGCCCGGAGTTACCGCAATGATCGCTAAAGGTTTTGTCGACGAAAAACACATCGGTGCGCAAGGACATAGTTGGGGTGGTTACCAGGTGGCCTATCTGGCAACACGCACCAATTTGTTTGCTGCCATTGAATCGGGAGCGCCGGTAGTAAACATGTTTAGTGCGTATGGAGGAATCCGCTGGGGATCGGGACTGAACCGTTCTTTTCAGTACGAACACACACAAAGCCGCATCGGAAAATCGATATGGGAATCGCCGCTGCGTTACCTCGAAAATTCGCCTTTGTTTACACTCGATAAAGTAAATACTCCCATTCTTATTATGCACAACGACGACGACGGAGCAGTTCCATGGTACCAGGGAATTGAATATTTTATCGGATTGCGCAGATTGGGAAAACCGGCCTGGCTACTCAATTATAACGAAGCCGACCACTGGCCAACCAAATTGCGCGACAAAGAAGATTTCCAGATTCGTTTGGCTCAGTTTTTCGATCATTATCTAAAAGAAAAACCAATGCCAAAATGGATGAAAGAAGGAATTCCGGCCACACAAAAAGGTATAGATTTAGGCTACGAATTGGTCGAATAAATTTTAAAATTTTTAGCGTTAAATACTCGAATCAAAAAAAACATTTTTTTTTAAGCACAAATAGTACATTAATCAACTTCCATTCTTTTACCTCTTTTATCTTGTATATAATTAAAGTAAGATCAGTATTCTTTTTACCCTGTTTTTAATTTATGAGATTAAGTTTTTTGAATATTTATTTAATACATCGGATTTATAAAAAAGTACTTTTAATAACAAATAAGCAAAAAACACCGAGTACAACTACCCCGACCTATCTATCTAATTTTCTTTATGTTAACTAATTGTATTTAAGATTTATTAACACTCATTATAATCCTATGTTTGTTATTTCTCCTTAACTTTTATTGTTTTTTAAAAGC
>JBNKOT010000157.1:0-12317 GCA_050294855.1 Draconibacterium sp.
AGACAGCGGATACCGACCCGAATAATGAAACTAAACCAAAAATGAAAAACCTAAATCTACTCTTCATTATAATCCTGCTTTTTTCGTGCTCACAAAAAAACAATCTTTCGGTAAAAAGCCCCGATAACAAAATTGAAATCCATTTCGGAATAAACAAATCGGAAGCGATTTATTATTCGGTTGAGTACGAAGATTCAATTATTATTGAGCCTTCAAATCTGGGTTTTCAATTTCAGAATGAAACCGACTTCGGAAAAAATCTAAAGATAATATCCTTCTTAGAAACAGAAGTTAATACTGCATGGAAACCTGTTTGCGGCGAACGTTCTGAAATTCAAGACAAGTACAAACAGCTTGTTATTCATTTAAAAGAAACGGTTGAGCCCCAAAGAGAATTCGAAATTACATGTAGAGTATATAACGAAGGTGTTGCTTTAAACACTACTTTTCTTAAAAACTCAGTTAAAGATTCCCTCGTAATACAGGAAGAAAAAACCGAGTATAATTTTCCACAAAACTATAATTGCTGGGTTTCCGACAAAGCACAATCCGAATATCGAAATCAGAAAATAAATACGATTGATAAACCCGCAGAACGACCTTTGGTCATTGAGGCTGGGGCGCATTTTATTGCGTTAGGAGAAGCGAAACTTATCGATTTTTCGCGCATGAAATTTCTTTCCGGAGAAAAAGATAATTCAGTGGTTTCAACCTTAGATGGAGCGGCAAAAGTCAGACTCCCCTACACCACACCCTGGCGAACAATTATGGTGGGAAATTCGCCCGGCGGATTATTGGAGAAAAACTACTTTCTCGAAAATTTGAATGATCCCTGCGCCATTGAGGATGTTTCATGGATTAAACCCGGAAAAGTTATACGCGAAGTAACTTTAACTACAAAAGGAGGACTTGCATGTGTAGATTTTGCTGCGTCAAACGGTCTTCAGTTTGTTGAATTCGATGCCGGGTGGTACGGTCCGGAAAACGATAATTCGTCGGATGCGAGCACAATAACTGTCGACCCAGAACGATCGCCCGGTCCACTGAATTTGCATGAAGTAATTAAATATGCCAAAAGTAAAAACATTGGAATAATCGTATATATAAATCGTCGTGCACTTGAACAACAACTCGACGAAATTTTACCACTTTATAAAAAATGGGGAATTGCCGGTGTAAAATATGGTTTTGTAAATGTTGGCGATCAGAATTATACAAGCTGGTTGCACGAAGCAGTAAAAAAAGCAGCTGAAAACAAGTTGATGGTCGACATTCACGACGAATACCGGCCAACAGGCTTTTCGAGAACTTATCCGAATTTAATGACACAGGAAGGAATTCGGGGAGACGAAGAAAGCCCATCGAACCAACATACTTTAATTACTCTTTTTACACGAATGCTTGCAGGGGCCGGCGACAATACGAACTGTTATTATGCGCCACGCGTTAGCGAAAAAATGGGCGGGCATGCGTCGCAACTGGCAAAAGCAGTAATAATTTATAGTCCGTGGCAGTTTTTATATTGGTACGACAGGCCACCAAAATCGTCGGCAAACAAAGGTGCGGTTCCGGGCTCCGACGATTTTATTCAGAATCACCCCGAACTGGATTTCTTTAAACAAATGCCAACGGTTTGGGACGACACAAAAGTAGTGGAAGGGAAAATTGGTGAATTTGCAACGCTTGCAAGAAAATCAGGCAACGATTGGTTTTTGGGATCGTTAACCGGTGAAAACGGAAAATCGATTGAAATAAAACTCGATTTTTTGGAGGCAAATACAAATTATAAAACAACAATTTATAGCCACGATCCCGGTTC
Source organism: Draconibacterium sp. (assembly GCA_050294855.1). Lineage (GTDB taxonomy): Bacteria > Bacteroidota > Bacteroidia > Bacteroidales > Prolixibacteraceae > Draconibacterium. The sequence continues at coordinate 1,820 of JBNKOT010000157.1, forward strand.
AAAATCCTCGACAAAAGTTAAAATCGAATCGAAAATTGTAAGGTCAGATCAAACTATAAATTATAAAATTGCCGAAAATTCGGGATTAGCCATTCATTTCGAAAAAAGGTAAAAACACATTAATTTATTTCCCAATACATCATTCTGCCATCCATTTCGAGCGAATCGAATTTGTAGTCATGATGCGTAATATTAATCGGGAAGAGTTGAAAATAATTTACATCTTCTCCGTCGATTTTTGCCGGTGTCCAGCTTCCCAAGCTTGTTTGAAATGCTTTTACTGCCACACCATTTATTTGCGATGCAATTCCTTTTACCACCCGAATTCCTGCAATTTTACCTTCGGTAGTCACCACAAAACCAATTACTAAATTCCCCTGAACTCCCTGTAAGTCAATTTTATAATCTTTAAAGGTCCTTAAAATGTGTTGATGCAAACGACCAATTCCATCGTTAAACAGCGGTTCGCTATCGGCAGAATAAAAAATATCGTCAACATCCTTTTTACCGTCTGGCAACCAGTTGCTGTTTCCAGTCAACTCGTTGTTTTTATAATCCGAAACAGATTTAATTTTTCCGTTTGCGTAAAAATCGGTTACTTTCCCGACGAGAATTAATGGAACTTTTGATTTGGTATAACCGGTTCGTTTTATTCTTTCATCGAGCCAGTCGGTAAATTTATAGCTGCCGTTTTTTTGCATTTCAAATTTCCGGATAACCACCCCCGAAAACTCATCACTTTCTATCTTTATTGAAAAAGTAGAATCGTTTTGAATTTTTATTTTTTCGGAAAATCGCTCCTTCCAGCCATCATCATTCTTTACCGATGTGGTCACAATTAATTTATGCGGTCTTTTGTATTCTATGGCTTTCCTGATTTTTGGATTTGTAGTTTCCGCCATTCTTCCATTAACACCAAAAACATAGCTTGTATCGTGTTGACCGAGCACCAGAATTGGGATGAAGAATAAAAAAATAAAGAGTGCCTTTTTCATGTTTTTGCTATTTAAAAGTTCTATTTAATCGAATCGAAGCTGTCGCTTTTAATTTCGGCGAGCGTTTTTTTTCGATGCTTCTTTTATCTGTGGCAACTAAAACTTCAGTTCCAACTGCTCGTTTAGTAATCGGAATGTTTTTCGATGATACCTGGTTACTCCAAACTTTTTAATGCCCTCGCGGTGTTTTTTTGTCGGATAACCTTTGTTTTTCTTCCAGCCATAATCCGGAAATTCTTCGGCAATTTTCTCCATAAAATCGTCGCGATAGGTTTTTGCCAAAACCGAAGCAGCCGCAATCGATAAAAACCGCGCGTCGCCTTTTATCATACAAGTAAACGGTATTTTTAATTCTGTTCGAAACCGGTTTCCGTCGATTAATAAATGTTCGGGAACCGTTTTGAGTTTCTTTACGGCCCGGGTCATCGCTAAAAACGATGCATTTAAAATATTTATCTCATCGATTTCTTCGTTCGAAACGCTTGCCACGGCCCAAGCCAAAGCTTCTTTTTCGATAACCGGACGAAGCAGATTTCGCTGATTCTCTGTTAATTTTTTTGAATCGTTTAATAAATCGTTTTTGAAACCGGCTGGCAAAATCACTGCTGCTGCAAAAACCGGTCCCGATAAACATCCGCGACCCGCTTCGTCGCATCCCGCTTCAATCGTGTTCTTTCTAAAATATGGCAGTAATTTTATTTTTTCCATTCAAACCTTCACCAATTCAAACCTTCTTAAATTTCTTAATTTATTGTAAAGCGCGTTCAATGCTCATCCACAACAAACGTGTTGTTTCGTCCCAACTAAATTTATTTTTCTGCTCAAACCCCCTTTCAATAAGCGAAGCACGCAATTCGGGATTATCCACAATTTTTAGCATCGCATTGGTAATCTGGTCGATTTTTACCGGATCGGCATACACAACCGCATTACCACCCACTTCAGGAATCGATGTTGTATTCGAACAAATAACCGGCACCCCGGCACTCATCGCTTCAACAATCGGGATTCCAAAACCTTCGAAAAACGGGACAAAAGTAAGGGCCAGCGCAGCGCCAAAAATATCGTGCAAATCGGCTTGCGAAACACGCCCGGTAAATACAACATCCTTTTTATAACGCATGTTTTCAAAAGTCTCGAAAATTTCTCCGGTTTTATGCATTTCGCCACCCACAATAACCATTTTTTGGCTCTGTCCGTTTACACTTTTAAAGGCATCAAAAGCTTTTAAAAGCCCGCAAATATTTTTACGCGGATGCAGTGCCCCCACAAACAAAAAATATTCGTTGCCATCGGTATATTTTTTTCGAACCTCTTCTTTTTCCGATTCTGAAATCGGTTCAAAAATCTGGTTGATACCATCGTAAACCACATCGATTTTGTCGTAATCGACTTTTAGCGAACGGGTAATATCTTCTTTCGAATAAAACGAAACCGTTGCAATTCGTTTGGCGATTCGTGCAAATTTCGGGAAAAAATAATTGTAGTATTTTGCTTTTAACCACGGTAAGTCGCCGGGCCTGTGCACAAAATTTATATCGTGAATAACAGCCAGCTGCGGAACTTGTGTCCGTTGCGATAAATAACCGTCGGGCGACAAAAACAAATCGGCGTGGTATTTTTTTAATATACGCGGTATTTGATATTCGAACCACAAATACCACAAAACAGGATGCCGGGTTGGTGGTCCAATCACAACCGGAGTTACATTATCAGAAAAAATATAATCGTTGTTAAAAGGTCGGTCGAAGATAAATATAAACTGATGTTCCGGATGATTGATTGTCATCCGTTTTAAGGTTTCGAGGGTAAACCATCCGATTCCTTCTAATTTACCTTTTAACAACAAACGGGTGTTTACGGCTATTACCATAAATTTTTAAGTTCAATTTGTGGTAAATGTACAAAGTCTGTTCAAATATTTGCTACATTTATCCGTTCAATTTAGTCCAGAAATAAAACTAAAATCGGGTTTTGAAACGCAAATTTGTAACCAATCTTATATTACTGCTTTCGCTCAATCTGTTAATCAAACCATTTTGGCTTTTTGGCATCGACAGAAACGTACAAAATTTGGTTGGCGACAGTAGTTTCGGTTTGTATTTTGCCCTTTTTAATTTTTCGATGTTATTGAATATTTTACTCGATGTTGGAATAACCAGTTACAACAACCGAAACATTGCCCAGCATAATTTTTTACTCAAAAAACATGTCTCGAATATTGTTGGGTTAAAATTCGTACTTGCCATTGTTTACGCAGTTTTCAGCCTTGCAATTGCAGCAATTATTGGCTACGATAAAATTCAGTTTCATTTGCTCTTTTTCCTGATCCTGAATCAATTTCTTATTTCGTTTACGCTTTATCTACGATCCAATATCAGTGGTCTGCATTTGTTCCGCACCGATAGTATTATTTCGGTACTCGATCGAAGTTTTATGATTCTTATTTGCAGTGTTCTGCTGTTTCACAACTTCTTTCGCACATTTTTTACCATCGAGTGGTTTGTTTATGCACAAACCATTTCGTATGCATTAACCTCTTTAATCACTTTTGCAATTGTTCTTAAAAAATCGGGGCGGATAAAGATTCGTTTTAACCTCAAGTTTTTCCTTGTTTTTCTTCGGAAATCCTATCCGTACGCACTTCTAATTTTGTTGATGTCGTTTTACAACCGTATCGATTCGGTAATGATCGAACGTCTTCTTCCCGATCCAATTGGTCAAGAACAGGCCGGAATTTATGCACAATCGTTTCGTTTACTCGATGCTGTTTCGATGTTTGGCGTTTTATTCGCCGGATTACTTTTACCGATTTTTGCAAAAATGATCAAAAAAAAGGAATCGATAGGATCGATGGTAAAACTTTCGTACACTTTGTTGATTGTTCCGGCAATTATAATCGCAGTTTCGAGCGTTTATTACAACCAGCAAATTATGGATGTTTTATATACTTCGAACACCGAGCATTCGTCGGGGATTCTTGGAATTTTAATGACCGGATTTATCGGAATTGCCACCACTTATATTTTTGGAACGCTTTTAACCGCCAACGGAAGTATGAAACATTTAAACATCATGGCTTTTTCTGCTATGATTTTAAATGTAGTCCTAAACCTGATCTTGATTCCCCGTTTTTATGCTTATGGATCGGCTTATGCAAGTTTAATTACTCAACTTCTTACCGGAATTGCACAAATGATTTTGGCCGTATTTATTTTTAAACTGAAGCCGGATATCAAACTCATTATTCAGTTGATTTTATTTGTTGGAGTGGTAGTGGTTTTCGGAACCATTTCAAAAAGTATCGACAACTGGTTTTACGGTTATTTAGCGATGATTTTTGCATCTGCAATTTTTGCATTTCTGATCAAACTCTTCAATTTAAAAGACCTGTATCAAATTATCCGTTTCAACTCAGAATGATAAATCCAACAATTGAACAACTGCAAAACTCCGGTGATTATGAACTGATTGCAGCAATCAGTCATCATAAAATCAAGGAATTTGTTGTGGATCAACTGACCGGGGAAAGCAAAATTATTCGTGTTTACATGATTTACCAGTTTCTGATGATTTTATGCGGAATTATTTTTCTTGGACATTCGCTTATTCTGGCTTTCGATAATAACCTGCTACCCTTGTACATTTCGATGGCCACGCTGCTTTTTAGCTTTACTATTTTGATTGTGATTCATGAACTGTTACACGGAATTGCATTAAAAATTGTAGGTGCTCAAAACATTCGTTTTGGCGCTTATCTTAAAAAATTCACTTTTTATGCCGAAGCCGATCAGTTTGTTTTAAACCGCAAACAATTTGCTTTGGTGGCGCTGGCTCCGCTGGTTATCATTCAGGCAATTACAATCGTTGGTATTCTTTTGTTTTTGCATCAGCCGCTGCTCTATTTTTGGATGATTTTAATGAGTACACACAGTTTATTTTGCGCCGGCGACATTGGTTTACTTTCACTGTTTTACAAACACGAAAATTCGGAGATTTATACTTTTGATGTGAAAGCGGAGAAAACAAGTTATTATTATAAAAAAGGCGAAACTCAGGAAATGTCAGACTTGCTCCAATAATTTAATCCGATCGATTTTGAAGTTTTGATTCCGCGGTAATTCTGTAACCCGTACAATCGATTTGGGCAACAACTTTTTATCGAAATGTGGTGTAAGTTTTAATCTCAAATCATTTAAATCCCTTTCAGTTTCCGACTCCACAATTAAAACCATTTTTTCGCCCAAAAGCGGATCCGGCTTTCCGACCACTGCACAAGACAAATGAAGAATATCAGTGAATTGTTTTTCCAGTTCTTCGGCTTGAATTTTTATTCCTCCTGAATTGATTACGTTATCAAATCGCCCCAGCCAACTAAAACTGTTTTCCGATTTCAGATCCACACAATCATTGGTAATAATTTTTTCAGTAAGAAACGGAGCCTCGATCATCAGACATCCACGTTCATCTTGCGACAAACTAACCCCGGGAACCGCCGTAAATAAATTTTCTGTCCGATCTCCATTTATCCTTTTTAATGCTACGTGCGAACAGGTTTCTGCCATACCGTAGGTTTCAAAAACTTTAGTTTCCAGCTTTTGTAATTTTGTTTTTAGAGCTGCATTTGTTTCGGCTCCACCTAAAATTAATGTTTTGATGTTGGGCCATAAATTTTGTTCGATCAAATTCGAAGCCTGCATTGGAACCAGGGCACAAAAATCGATGCGGCCAAGTTTCGAAAAATCCGGTCTTGAACCGGGCTCAATCAAAACCAGATTTAATCGGGCGTAAAATGCACGAACCACCATCATTTTGCCGGCAATATATTTTATCGGCAAACATAAAATAGCAGAGTTATTTTCTTTTAAACCAAAAAATTCGCATGTGATTTTTGCAGATTCCAGCATCGCATTTTTCTGAAGTTCAATCGTTTTTGGAGCTCCGGTTGTTCCCGATGTTTTTTGCGAAATGCTTTCCGAATCATCTAAAAATTCGAGAATAAAACGATAAACAGCTGCCTGCCATTCGCGACAGGAATTCGCAGTAATCTCTTGCTTACAAAAAGCAAGAAGTTCTGTTTTGTTAAAAAATCGGTTGTTTAAAGTTAGTCCTGTTATTTCACGGTTCATTTTAGATACTTTCGAGGTTCCAGTTTTTATCTGCTGCGTAAAACAGATTTCCGTTTGAAATATACAAAGGACTTTCGATATTATTGGTGTACAAGGCACCCGTTCCCAGTCCCTGAAAATTAGAAGTTCCCAAAGTTGCCGTCCACTGCGCAATTGCGTTTAATCCGATGTTCGATTCGAGCGCCGATGTCACCCACCAGCCTATTTTTCTTTGCTTCGCCAAATCAATCCATTCTTCCGAGGCTTTAAATCCACCCAGCAATGTTGGTTTTAGAATGATGTATTGTGGTTGAATATAGTCGAGCAATTTTTCCTTTTCAGCATACTTTTCCACGCCAATCAATTCTTCGTCTAAGGCAATAGGAAATGGTGTTTGGTTACACAATTTTTGCATCGCTTCGAACTGCCCCTGTTTTATCGGTTGCTCAATCGAATGCAGATGAAAAGCTGCCAATTGTTCTAATTTTTTCAGTGCATTTTTGGGTGAAAAAGCGCCATTTGCATCTACTCTTATTTCGAGTTCGTTCACCGAAAAACGTTTGCGAATCGAACGTAAAATATCCAGCTCTACGTCAAAATCTATCGCTCCGATTTTTAGTTTCAAACAAGTAAAGCCGGCAGCTATTTTTTCTTCAACCTGAGTAAGCATCGACTCTTTTGTTCCCATCCAGATCAACCCATTTATCGGAATTCCTTTCTTATTTGAAGTAAATTCAGAAGGGAAAAGTAAAACCGGTGATGATGAATTAATTCCATTCAATGCCGTTTCGTAAGCAAAAGAAAGTGCCGGGAAACCGGAAAATTCGTTTTCCAAAATTTTCTCCCCGTCATTAATTTTCCGTACCAGGTTTTGTATCTTTTTTTCAAGATCAGGAACTGCATCAGGACTCAACCCCGGAATGGGTGCAATTTCTCCAATCCCGGTTTTTGAAGCATTTTCAGTATCAACAAGCTTTAAAAAGAATACATCTTTTTTAGTCAGAATCCCACGTGAAGTTCCTGCCGGTTGTTTAAAAATGATAACGTGTTTTTTATACGATGCTTTTATCATATCGAAAAAAATAGTCCGAGCGAAAATGTAATCGAAAAGAAAAAAGTTGTTAGTGCTAATATTTTAAGCTGATTGTTTAATTTTTCGGGAACGTGATTGGCAAACACCTGATACAAATGATATCCCAGCGGAATTACGGAAAGCAAAAACAGAAACTGAATTGGCGACATCCAGTTTTGCAGGGTATAAATTATTCCGGAAAACAAAGAAAGAATGACCAGTGCAACATGATAAATTTTTGCTTTTTCTGACCCCAGCCGCACCACAATTGTAATTTTTCCGCTGTTAGTGTCGTTCACAATGTCGCGCATGTTATTTAAGTTTAACACACCCGCACTCAGTAAACCGATGGCTGCTGCCGGCCATAATAAACGAAAATGAAACTCATTGGTGAATAAAAAATAAGTGCCACAAACGCCCACCAATCCGAAAAAAAGGAAAACAAACAAATCGCCAAAACCCGAATAACCATAGGGTTTTTTACCGATTGTATATTTTAGCGCCGCCACAATTGCTGCAATTCCCAAACCAAAAAACAGTAAGATCAATCCCACTTGTGCATTTTGAAGTCCAAAGAAGATCAGCAAACTTCCCGAAAGAAACGATAAAATGCTAAAAGTCCAGATCATTTTCTTCATCTCCAATTTGGTGATTTTTCCGGATTGAACGGTTCTTTCCGGCCCCAAACGATTTGTATTATCCGTTCCATGGACCGAATCGCCATAATCGTTGGCAAGGTTCGAAAGTACTTGTAAAAACAAAGTTGTAAGTAATGTAAGTAAAAAAACAGACCACTTAAAATACCCGTCGGCATAGGCCAGAAAACTCCCAACAACCGCACTCGATAAAGCCAAAGGGAGCGTTCGTAAACGAAAAGCCTGAATCCAAACCAACAACTTTGTCATCTGTTTTTAACTTCATTAAATTTGAATCAATTACCTTGACTCTCCCTCTTCTCCCTCTCTACGTGTAGAGAGGGACGATCCCGAGTACTCGGGATCAGGGTGAGTATTCCTAATTAATTCCTCAAAGGTTACAAGATAGATCTTATACTAATCCCCTTTTGTGCTAACTCAACCACAATTTCTTATCCGCTACGAATAAGTTCCATTTCTATTTATGGAAGTTTCGGATACTTTTTATAATCCGGTTTTCTTTTTTCGAGAAATGCAGTTTTGCCTTCTTGCGCCTCCTCGGTCATGTAATACAACATGGTTGCATTTCCGGCCAATTCCTGAATTCCGGCCTGTCCGTCGAGTTCAGCATTTAATCCGGCCTTAATCATTCGAAGAGCCAGCGGACTGTGTTGCATCATTTTTTTGCTCCACTCCACAACGGTATCTTCCAGCTGGTCGAAAGGAACAACCTTATTCACCAACCCCATTTCGAGCGCTTCTGCAGCAGAATATTGTTCACATAAAAACCAGATTTCGCGTGCCTTTTTCTGCCCAACAATTCGTGCAAGGTAAGACGAACCAAAACCGGCATCGAAACTACCAACCTTTGGTCCGGTTTGCCCGAAAATTGCATTTTCAGAAGCAATACTCAAATCGCAAACCACATGCAAAACGTGTCCGCCGCCGATTGCGTAACCATTTACCATGGCAATCACCGGTTTTGGAATCGAGCGGATCTGTTTTTGTAAATCAAGAATATTCAATCTTGGAACGCCGTCTTTGCCAATATACCCGGCAAAACTTTTTACGTTCTGATCGCCACCACTACAAAAAGCCTTGTCTCCTTCTCCGGTTAAAATTACCACCGAAACATCCTGATTTTCGCGGCAATGTACCATTGCATCGCACATTTCTTTGGTGGTGTCGGGTGTAAATGCATTGTAATATCGAGGACGGTTAATCGTAATTTTTGCAATTCCCTCAAAAAATTCAAACTTTATTTCCTCGTATTCTTTAATCGTTGTCCAGTTCCGTTCCATAATTATGATTTAAAAATCTGAAAAAATCTTTCGTGACTTGCGGTTCACCATTATTTGGCGTTTTTATCTCCAAAACTTCCGCTTTATTTTTCTCAGATTGAATGTTACTTATTGAATTTTTAATCGCTGATTCTTGCGCACACAATTGATAATCCAGTCCAAACGCTTCGGTTAATTTTCTAAAATCGACCGGATGATGCGCATTCACAAGCGGCAGAAACGTATCGGATTCTGCAGGTCCTTTTAACAAATGAAAAATTCCGCCGCCTTCATTATTTATTAAAATAATTTTTAAATTTTTGGGCAGATCGCGGTTCCAAAATGCATTGGAATCGTACACAAACGAAAGGTCGCCAACAATTGCAAAAACCGTTTCATCAACTTTCGAAGCCAAACCTGCTGCTGTCGACAAACAACCGTCGATTCCCGAAGTTCCGCGATTGGAATAAAATACTCTTTCCTGCTGATTGAAATACGAAAGATATCGAACAGCACTACTGTTACCGGCAAAAACAATGGCTTTTTCAGGAAGATTAGCCGACAGATTTTTGAAAGTCAGCAAGTCAGAGAAAGTAATTTCCGAAATGTATTTTTCCTGCAAATGAGCTGCTTTTTTTGCTTCCTTTTCCCAGAATTTTTTGAATGCATTTTTTTCAACTTCTGCATTTACAGGTAAATTTTTCAGCACCGAAAAAGGACTGGCTTTTACGACTGAATTTACCTGCTGAAAAGTGTCAACAATTTCTTCTTCGGGCGAAATACGATAAAAAGATGCTCCTTTTATTTGACGAAGAAATAGTTTCATTTTTTTTGAAAGCACTTGCCCACCAAAATAAATTACAAGATCGGGAAAAGCATTTTCAGGATATTTAATTTTACTGTTCAACACCACTTCGGGATTACTGATGGTGGCTGAATCGTGCATATTTGAGACAGGTTCGGCTATAATAACAACTCTACTGTCTCTTGTAATTTTTTTAAAAAGTGACGATAGATTTTCGTCGGGCGCTGACTGTCCTGCAACCATTAAAATCGATTCAGCATTTTTCCATTCAGAAAGAAAACTGCTGTTTTCTCTTAAAGCAAATTCAGCTTCTTCAAAACTGATACTTTTTAAGCCGGGTGTTGTTTCGGGTAATTCTTCGTACAAAGGTTCACGAAGTGGCACATTCAGGTGCACCGGTCCCGGTTTTCCCGAAACCGAAAGATGAAAAGCTTCATTCGCCATTCGCTGTGCGTACCAGCGATCATCATTATCATTACTTTCAACCGGCAAGGAATAAAATGCTTTTACATTTTTTGTGTAGATATTATTTTGAAAAATGGACTGATTATCCTGTTGCCCAATCCATTCTGCGGGACGATCAGCGGTAATCACCAAGATCGG
>JBNKOT010000158.1:0-2114 GCA_050294855.1 Draconibacterium sp.
ATCCGCGAAATAAAAACCTTAAAACTGATTCGATCAGAAACAGTTCAGTATGAATTTAAATCTACCGACCGAAATAAATTAAACGAACTTTTTGAAAAACGCGGCATTTGCGACGATATCCTCATTTTAAAAAACGGATGTATAACCGACAGTTTAACGGCCAACCCACTTTTCTTCGATGGTAAAATCTGGTGGACTCCCAACACGCCACTACTTGAAGGAACACAACGTGCACATTTAATCAAAGAAGGAAAAATTTCGGTCTGCCAAATAACTCCAAACGATTTTTCGAAATACGTTAAAGTCGGGTTAATCAATGCATTGCAGGATTTTGAGTCGATGCCAATAATACCAATCGGCGAAATTTACGCCTGAACATTTCCTCCATATTCAGCACTCCTTTTCCACAATTTGCGAGCTCATTCAGTAAAAAACTGATAAAGAAATCAGCGCTGTTAACCAAGGGTTCAAGCATTAATTCTTACCGGTTAAATACAAAAAGGCACTAATTTTATACTGGAAATTAAAAACGAATTGAAATGAAAAGGAATACTAACATCAACTACTTTCGTAAAGTTCAGGGACACATCTCAGTTGATCAATACGATACAATCATTGACGAACTTTTTCATGTACCCGATATTCAACTGGAAGCGCTTTGGAATTTATTGGTTGCCGGATATCCGGTACGTTTTTCGCTCGATAATTATCTGAATTTATTCGAATATTCACGCGATAATAATCTCGATTACTCTGTTGCTATTGAAATATTTTATAGTCTTTCGTTCGGAATTAAGGAACAAAAATATGTTGCAGAATTAGCCTGGTACGAAATGAATTAAGTGTAACAGGAGACCACGTAAAAAAAAGGCGCTGAAAATTCAACGCCTTTTTTTGTGTTCTCTTAACTACAGTCTGCACCATCCGGTTTTTTATTTCCGGTAACTTCCCAGGTGTTTCCTGATCGAAGTAATTCATCGACACAAGTTATTTTTCTTTTTTGCTGCACACGCTCGATTTGTGCCACCATTTCGGTATCGTAAACCAAAGCAGGCACTGCTCTGATTACACCAAATACTACCGGCATATCGGGTAGTTTCATATTGATTAATGCCATGTGTAAAGTCGGATCAAGTTCGGTTGCATCGTGCACCAGAATATCATCTTCGGTAACTCCATTTTTGCCAATTTCTACCACTTTTAGTTTTGCATTTTCGAATACCAATCCTTTTTTATTTTCTTCTCCAAAAAGCATCGGTTTTCCGTGTTCCAAAATTAGCTGACGATCGGCACGATGAGCAGGATCAGAAATCTCGGCATGAATACCATGATTAAAAATCACACAGTTTTGCAAAACTTCAACCACCGAAGTTCCTTTATGACTTGCAGCGGCTTCGAACACCGACTGGCTCAGTTTCAGGTTTCCGTCAATCGAGCGAGCGAAAAAATTTCCACGTGCACCAATTACCAGTTGTCCGGGTACAAAAGGATCCTCAACCGTACCAAATGGCGAAGTTTTTGTTTTAAAGCCACGGTCGGTTGTTGGCGAGTACTGTCCTTTTGTTAATCCGTAAATTCGGTTGTTAAAAAGGATCAGGTTCAAATCGATATTTCTACGGATCAAATGAATAAAATGATTTCCTCCAATTGCCATCGAATCACCGTCGCCGGAAATGGCCCAAACGTTTAAATCAGGATTTGCCAATTTCACGCCCGAAGCAACTGCTGCAGCACGTCCGTGAATGGTATGAAAACCAAAAGTGCTCATGTAATACGGAAAACGTGATGAACATCCAATTCCTGAAATAACAGCAAATTTTTCTTTTGGAACTCCCATTCCTGCCATCGTACGTTGAACGGCATTCATAATCGCATAATCGCCACAACCTGCACACCAGCGTACTTCGTTTTCGCTTTTAAAATCTTTAATCGTATATTTTAAATCAGTCATTTTTAGTCCTCCAATAATTTGTAAACGCTTTCTTTTAACTCATTCACAGTAAAAGGCAAACCTTTTAATTTGTTTGCTTGATGGTACCTAAACTCGGGTAATTCGTTGCGCAAATAGCTGACAAACTGTCCAAGATTTAGTTCACAAACAATAATTTTTTTGA
>JBNKOT010000159.1:0-4230 GCA_050294855.1 Draconibacterium sp.
CCATCGCTTTAAAATGAAAAGCCGAAAAGCACAGCGCGAAGCCATTTCGTTAAAAGAATTAAACAAATTGCATCAGGGCGATTTTGTGGTACACATCGACCATGGAATCGGCCGTTTTGCCGGTTTGGTAAAAACCGAAGTGAACGGCAAAATCCAGGAAGCCATTCGTTTGGTTTATCGTGACAACGATTCGTTGTTGGTTAGTATTCATTCTTTACACCGCATTTCGAAATACAAGGGAAAAGAGGGGAGCGAGCCAAAAATAAACAAATTGGGAACCGGTGCGTGGCAAAAAATGAAGAGCCGTACCAAGGCAAAAGTGAAGGATATTGCCAAAGAACTGATTGCTTTGTACGCCAAACGTCGCGCCGAAAAAGGTTTTGCTTTTGCTCCCGACACCTATTTGCAAACCGAGTTGGAAGCCTCGTTTATTTACGAAGACACACCCGACCAGGAAAAGGCAACCACGGCCGTAAAACAAGACATGGAAAAGTCGATTCCGATGGATCGTTTGGTGTGTGGCGATGTAGGTTTTGGAAAAACAGAAGTTGCGATTCGTGCTGCATTTAAATCGGTTTCCGACAGTAAACAAGTTGCTGTTTTGGTACCAACGACCATTCTGGCGCTGCAACATTACAAAACGTTTTCTGAACGACTTCGGGATTTCCCGGTTCGAATTGAATATGTCAGCCGGCTAAAAACCGCCGGAGAAATTCGTCAAACTTTAAAAGATCTGGCCGAAGGAAAAATCGATGTGATCATCGGAACGCATCGCCTGGTGAGTAAAGATGTGAAATTTAAGGATCTTGGTTTGCTGGTGATCGATGAGGAACAAAAGTTTGGAGTTTCGGTAAAAGAAAGATTAAAGCAGTTTAAAGTGAATGTCGACACGCTGGCATTAACAGCAACTCCAATTCCGCGGACGCTGCAGTTTTCTTTAATGGGCGCACGCGATTTATCGATTATGCAAACCGCGCCACCCAACCGATATCCGATTATAACCGAGGTTCATGGTTTTAACGATCAACTTATTAAAGAGGCCATTTTATACGAAGTGGAAAGAAACGGGCAGGTGTTTTTTATTCATAACCGCGTTCAGAATATTTATGAAGTTGAAGCCACAATAAAACGGATTGTGCCGGGTGTAAAAACCGGAGTGGGGCATGGACAAATGGATGGGCCAAAACTCGAAAAAGTGATGCTCGATTTTATCAATGGCGAATTTGATGTTTTAATTGCCACAACAATTATCGAATCGGGGCTCGATATTCCAAATGCGAATACAATTATTATCAACCAGGCACAAAACTTTGGATTGAGCGATTTACACCAACTGCGCAGAAGAGTCGGGCGATCGAATAAAAAAGCATTTTGTTACTTAATTACACCACCTTTGTCTTCTGTAAATGCCGACGCGCGCCGACGATTAAAAGCAATCGAAGAGTTTTCTGATTTGGGCAGTGGTTTTAATATTGCCATGCAGGATCTCGATATTCGGGGCGCTGGAAATATGTTGGGCGCCGAGCAAAGCGGATTTATTGCTGATATTGGTTTCGAAACTTACCACCGTATTTTAAATGAAGCGATTCAGGAATTAAAGCAAGGCGAGTTTAAAGGTGTTTTCGAGGAAGACGATCAGCAGCAAACACAGGCATTTTTAAACATCAAATTTGTAAACGATTGCCAGATCGACACCGACCTTGAATTGCTTTTTGTCGACAATTATATTCCGGGAACATCGGAAAGAATGATGTTGTACCGCGAGCTCGATAACATTGAAAACGAAGACCAGTTGATTCAATTCAAAACCGGATTGATTGACCGTTTTGGGAAACTACCAAAAGAAAGTAACGAGCTGCTTGAAGTGGTAAAATTGCGCTGGAAAGCAATTGAGTTGGGCATGGAACGAATCATTTTGAAGAACAAAAAAATGATTTGTTATTTTGTGGCCGATCAGAAATCGCAGTTTTATCAGACTCCGGAATTTATAAAAATTGTGCAGTTTGTTCAGCAAGGAAAGTTAAAAGGCAAAATGCAGGAAAAAAACATGAAACTCACCCTCACTTTTGCAAATGTGCCAAATGTTGAAACGGCAGATTATATTCTGAAGCAGATTTTCGAATTCCTAAAAAACTAATACAATCCTTTCACCGCTTTTTTCACCCGTTGACTTTCTGTCATGGATTGAATTAGTCGTTTACGTTCATCAAAAATCGTAAATGAATTTTGTCAATCATTAACTAATTTGTTGTCTTTCAGACAAAAACTATAAAAATAGTAGAAATATTATAAAAATAGTTGCGATTCTAAAATCATAGTACTATGTTTGTAGTAGAAATTAGTTTAGTATGATTTTTGTATTCGGTACTAACTACTAAAATCTCATTACTCAAGATATGAAGACACTTACAAAAGCAGAAGAACAAATCATGCAAATTCTTTGGGATTTGAAAGAAGGTGTAGTAAAAGAAGTGGTCGAAAGTTTCGACGAACCAAGACCTGCTTATACAACTGTTGCAACTGTTTTAAAAGTGTTGGGTAAAAAAGGATTTGTTGCGCACAAAAAAATTGGAAATACCTATCTATTTTTTCCGGCGGTTAGTAAAAAGGAATACACAAAATTTCAGTTTAGCTCTTTGCTCAAAAATTATTTCAACGGTTCGTTTCCTAAAATGGCTACTTTTTTTGCCAAGGAAAACAACATTAGTATCAACGAATTGGAAGAGATGTTGAAAATTACAGAAAGCGAATTAGACAACGAAAACAAAAATTAGCCATGGAAACAATTTTTTCATTTCTTATAAATGCATCGGGTGGAATTATTTTGTTCTACGCTGTTTACTGGCTGTTTCTTCGAAAAGAAACTTTTTATACTGCAAACCGATGGTTTCTACTTTTGGCGCTTGCTTCTGCAGTTTTGCTTCCACTATTTCCAGTCCACTATTCTGTTTTGCTCGAACAAGAAAATACCTCAGTTGTAAAAACCATTTCCGATACATTTAAAAATATACCGGTTATTACGGAGTCGGCACCAACAACAACTACTATGAGTTGGCAGCAAGCCGTTTTGTTGGTTTATATTACCGGCGCTGCAATTTTTCTTTTGCGCTTGTTGACTCAGACTTTTGTGCTTGTTTTTTTAATAATAAAGTATCGCATAAAATCGCTCGACGGCATTCGAATTGTCGAAAACGAAAAATATGGTTTACCCTTTTCGTTTTTTAATGTTGTATTTATTAATCCGAAATTTCATACACAGGACGACCTGCCGGAAATTCTGGCTCACGAAAAAGTGCACATTCGTGAGAATCACTGGTTCGACCTGCTTTTTATAGAACTGTTAACAGTCATCTTTTGGTTCAATCCATTTATTTGGTTTTTTGAACGATCTATTAAACAAAACCATGAGTACCTGGCCGACAAAGGTGTTCTTGCGCAAGGACATGCAGTCGCACGGTATCAGGCAATTTTATTAAACCAGTTAATGGGCATGCAGATTATTGGCGTTACCAACAACCTGAATTTTGCCCTTAACACAAACAGATTAAAAATGATGACGAAAAAGAAAACATCCCGAATACTCGGGGTAAAATTTATGTGGGCTTTGCCCGCGTTTGCGTTGCTGCTTTTTGCTTTTGCTGAACCCAATTATCAGCTGCAGGCAAACAAAACTGAAAATGAAGTTGCTGTCATTCAAAAAGGAGAAAAGGAGTTTACCGTTCATGGGAAAGTTGTGGAAGAAACAAGCGGTGAACCTTTACCCGGAGCTTCTATTGTAATAAAAGGGACTCCTATTGGAACTGTTTCAGACAGAGACGGAACATTTACTTTGGTTGACCCAAATCCGAAACCAGGAAATACACATGGTTTTTATACTGAATATGTTATTTCTTTTGTTGGTTTTGAAACTAAAACCGTAACACTTAGCTCCGAGGATAGTACTGTGGAATTTGAAAGGAGCACTATCAAGCTAAAAGAAGAGGTGATTGAAATTGGGAACGATACATACATCGGAGCAGTTCCTCCGCCACCGCCACCAAAAGTAAAATCTATAGGAGAAAAAGAGGTTGCATCTCCACCTCCGCCGCCACCACCTCTAAAAAAAGGAGAGAAGGAAAAAGAAGTATTTTATATTGTTGAAGATTTACCGAAATATCCGGGCGGACATGCTGCTTTGCAAAGTTATGTTGAAAAAATACAGCAAAAACTAGCTCAGGAAAAAGGAATAAA
>JBNKOT010000160.1:0-3598 GCA_050294855.1 Draconibacterium sp.
GCTGATTATCGGTGGTTAAAACACCAAATATAAACGGCTTATTGTACTTCAGGTTTAAATCTTTTGTTCCCTGCGCTACTCCTTCGCAAATATAATCGAAATGCCTTGTTTCGCCTTGTATTACGCAACCCAGTAGAATGATTGCGTCGACGTTTTCGTGCTCGGCAAAAAACTGCCCGCCCAAGGGCAACTCAAACGTTCTGGGTACATATTTTAAAAGGATGTTATTGTCTTTTGCACCATGTTTTTTTAAAGTTTCGACAGCACCGTTCGCCAAGGCTCCGGTTACTTCACAATTCCACTCGGCCACTACAATTCCAAATCGCATGTGGGCTGCATCTGCTACCGAGTTGATATCGTACTGAGAAAGATCTTTTGTTGCCATTTTTTATAAATAAAAAACCCCTCGAAAAGAGGGGTTACATTTTCTAATATTCTAACAAGACTAACTCATTTTAAGTTTAACACGAGCTATGTATTTATCAATGTTTGTTCCTTCGGCCGAAGTCGGATACTTTGCTTTTATTAATTCATACAAAGCAAGTGCTTCTTTTGGTTCGTCCATGGTTTCAAGCAATCCGGCGGCTTTCATCATATAAACCGGAGTTGTAAATTCGTTTTCCGAAACCGAATACGCTTTTTTGTATTGTTTCAGCGCTTTATCCATTTCGCCCAATTCAACCAATGCATCTCCTTGTGCACCTGCAGCAACAGGAGCCAGCAATAAATCGTCGGTTTTAAAACTTTTCAAAAAATCAATTGCTACTTCGTATTCACCAAGGTGTAAATAAGAAATACCAGCGTAATATTTTGCACGGTTTGCCGATTTGGTAATACCATAATCATCAATAATATCTAAAAAACCAAGATAGTTTCCATCGCCGTTGATGGCCAAATTGAAAGAATCTTTTTCAAAATAGTTTTCAGCCATAAACATTTGCGATAGAGCTTCGTCTTCTTTTGGTTGCAAATAAAACTTGTTAAAACCAATGTATGCAGCTACTACAAGTAAGATGCCTCCTACAATATAACTAATCATTTTTTGGTTATCCTCGATAAATTGCTCCGTTTTTGTTAAAGCACTTTCCAGTTCTTGCAGATTATCTTCTTGTTGAGATTTTTTCTTTGCCATTTTATTCGTATTCAAAATTGTGCCGCAAAAATAGTTTTTTTTTCAGAACTGTACGGAATATGTTACACTATTTTTGAATATTAATCAACATCCAACTGTTATTATTGGGTTTTTATCAACTCTATCTTTTGGTAAGCGGTTTTTCATTAATATTGTAATCAGAAAAATGAAGGGGAAATAATGCATATCGAAAATATTTCAATCGTAAATTATAAAAACATCAACGAGGCAGAAGTTGAATTTTCGCAAAAACTGAATTGTTTTATTGGCAGAAATGGCGCCGGTAAAACAAACATGCTCGATGCCGTTTATTATCTCTCGTTTTGCAAAAGCTTTTTTAATTCGGTCGATCAACTCAACATTAATCACGACGAGAATTTTTTTATGCTGAACGGGAATTATAAAAGAAACGATTCGGAAGAAAAAATATCGGTTGGATTAAAAAGAGCACAAAAAAAGCAGGTCAAAAGAAATACCAAAGTTTATAAAAAACTTCAGGAACACATTGGTTTGCTGCCTTTGGTGATGATTACTCCTTCAGACGGAAACCTGATTTTAGGCGGCAGCGACGAACGTCGTAAATTTATGGACGGAGTGATTTCGCAATACAATCAGAATTATCTCGACGATTTATTAAAATACAATCGTGCGCTGCTTCAGCGAAACAACCTTTTAAAACAATTTGCCGGCGAAAAGTATTTCGATGCCGATTTGCTTGCAATCTGGGATATGCAGTTGCTCGAACACGGAACCCGAATTCACGAACACCGGAGCGAGTTTGTAAAAAAGCTGATTCCCGTATTTCAACGGTATTACACCTTTATTTCGCAGGGAAACGAAAAAGTAAGCCTTGTTCATCAATCGGCTTTATACGAAAATAGTTTTGAAGATTTATTAAAACAATCGACACGGAACGACCGTGCTGCACAATATACTACCCAAGGAATTCACAAAGACGACCTCGACTTCTTAATTGGTGATTTTCCGATCAAAAAAATGGGATCGCAGGGGCAGAAAAAAACATACCTGGTTGCATTAAAACTGGCACAATTCGATTTCATAAAAGAAATTTCGGGTTTAAAACCGATACTTTTACTCGACGATATTTTTGATAAACTCGATCAGCATCGCGTGGAGCAAATTGTCAAGATGGTTGCGGGCGAACAGTTTGGTCAGATTTTTTTAACCGACACCAATCGCGAACATTTAGACACGATTATTCAGAAAATGGAAACAGATTTTCGTATTTTTAAGGTGAACTCAGGAAAAGTAGAATTGGTATAATGAGAAGGAGCAACACACAGTCGTTAAGCGATGTTTTAAAAGAGTATATTAAATCGAATCACATCGAACGAAAACTCAAAGAAGTTGATGTGGTTCAATCGTGGGAAAATCTGTTGGGAAAAACCATCGCACATTACACCCGCAACATTTATATCCGTAACCAAGTTTTGTATGTCGAAATTAGTTCGTCGGTAGTAAAAAACGAATTATTTATGATGCGCGAAGAAATATGCCGTAAAATAAACGAAAATGCCGGCGAGGAGATTGTTCGGCAAATGATATTTAAATAAAACCAGAAATTATGAATTGTGACGAACTGGACGATAAATTTGGAATAGAAGGAGAAATTGGATTTGCAGAACTCGAAGAAGATTTATGTTTTGCAATGATCGCAAATAAAAATGCTGATGCCAATATTTGTTTGTACGGCGCACAAGTAACTACATACAATCCGATTGGGACCGTAGATGTTTTGTGGATGAGCCCCGATAGTTTATTTGAGGAGGGTAGTGCCATTCGTGGCGGAATACCGGTTTGTTTTCCTTGGTTTGGCCCACACGAAACAAATGCAAATTTACCTCAGCATGGTTTTGCCCGTTTGATGAATTGGAAAGTACTTGAAACAAAATCGTTACCCAATGGCGAAACTCTATTGCGTTTGCAACTTTGTTCTTCGGAAAAAACAAAAGCATATTGGGCAAGCGACTTTTGTGCAGAAATGACTTTTATTGTGGGAACAAAACTTTCGGTAAGTTTAAAAGTGACCAACACCGGTTCCGATTCGCTGGAATATTCAAGTGCCCTGCATTCTTATTTTAATTTGTCGTCGGTCGACAGTATTGCCATCGAAGGATTGCAGAATACAAGATATCAGAATCAACTCGATTCGGGCGATTACATTCAGGAAGAAGAGGTATTAACGATAAACAAAGCAGAAACCCGCCACTATTATAATACCGAAGCCGATTGTGTGATCAACGATCGCTTTTTCAACCGGAGAATCAGGATCGAAAAAACCGGCAGTAAAAATACAACGGTGTGGAATCCGTGGGAAGAAACCTGTGCTCAAATGACTGACATGCCCGACGATGCATTTCATACTTTTGTTTGTGTTGAAACGGTGAATAAAATTGACGATACGATTAAATTAGCGCCGGGCGAAACATACGAAACAACGGCAGT
>JBNKOT010000161.1:0-6931 GCA_050294855.1 Draconibacterium sp.
TCCTCCATTTTAAAAACCAGCAGTATGTCAGAAGAAAAAGAATTCAAAGAATTAATCATTCAAGGAGCGATTTATAAAACAAACTTTACCAAGAAATTTGAAAGTCGTGTTAATTATGAAGCTCCAAATGAGAATCTGCTCTACTCATTTATTCCGGGAACAATTATTGATATTTATGTCAAACCGAGACAAAAAGTAAAGGAGGGAGAAACACTTTTATTGCTTGAAGCGATGAAAATGCAAAACCAGGTTCGTATGCCTTTCGATGGTGAGATTGTAAAGGTGAATGTCAAAAAAGACGAAGTTATTTCGAAACGACATCTCATGATTGAGATTAAACCCAAAAAGTAAAATTAGATTTTTAATAAATACAGATTAAAACCGTACAATAACTTGTACGGTTTTTTTTGTTTCTTTGATAATGTAAGCGATAAAAATTGGCTTGAAAAGATATTTTCCCATACTAGTTCTGCTCTTTTTAGTTTGTGAGTTGACTGCGCAAACCGACGATCTTTGCCGAAAATCGACCGAAGGAACAGACTTTTGGTTTGGATTTATGGAAAGCCGGAATTACAATTCGGCACATTATGTCGAAATTACCGTAACCGCGCGAGAAGCAACTACTTTTCGAATTACTATCGGAGTAATAGATACTGTATTTAATATTACCTATTCAATTGAAGATAACGACAGCCGGCAAATTACGATTCCCTGGCATTTGGTCGAACCAATCGGCTCCGAAAACATCGAAAATTTTGGGATTCACCTCGTTTCCGAAAAGCCGGTAAATGTTTATGCACTAAACTGGGACATTAATTCTGCCGACGTTGCTGTTATTTATCCGGTTGAATCTCTTGGGAACGAATATTTTGCCATCTGTTATTATCCCGATATAGATCTCAGCAATCCGGAAACAGGCAACGGAAAAAACAGCGAATTTCTGATTGTGGCCACCGAAGATTCAACAACAGTAGACATAACTCCATCAAAAGTAACCGATAATTACCGGCCTAAAGATTCAACTTTTACGGTCGTTTTAAACAAGGGGCAGGTTTTCCAGGTTCAATCCGAAAATATTGTAGGAACCGATCAGTTTGGACAAGGCGATTTAACCGGAAGTCATGTGTATGCCGATAAACCCATTGCATTCTATTCGGGCTCGCAAAGTACAACCATTCCAAATGGAGTTTGTTGCTGGGATCATTTGTACGAGCAGATTCCTCCGGTTCGATCGTGGGGACGAGAATTCTATGCAGCTCCCTTAAAAACCCGGGAATACGACCGCTACAGGATTATTGCAGCCGAAGACAATACAATGGTTCAAATTTCGGGGAGAGCCCCAATTGTATTAAACCGCGGACAATTCGAAGAACTTGTTTTTAAATACGACGATCCAAAACGTATTTTTTCTGACCGCCCGATTATGGTGGCACAATACAGCCAATCAAGAGATAACGATCGGAGTTTTACAGGCAATAACGGCGATCCGTTTATGATCATTTTAAGCTCGGTTACCCAATCGAAAAACGATGTAACTTTTGTAGCGTACGACTCCGAAAACATCGAAAAGTTTTTTGTCAACATCATTTCCTTGACCGAAGAAATTAAAAATATTCGTCTCGATGGAAGCTCCATTGTAAACGATTTTAAACCTTTTCCCGAAAGCGATTATTCCTACGCACAAAAAGAAATTAGCCGGGGCACGCATCGCATCGTAAACTTAGAAGAAGATCGTGGTTTTTTGGCCTATGTTTATGCTTACGGAGGATTGGAATCTTATGGCTATGGCGTTGGATTTAACCTCGATCTTGTGCTCGATTTGGGCGAAAATATTAATTTCCATGGCGACACACTCCTGCTTTGCCAGGGCGAAGAAATAGAATTAGACGCCGGCCCTTATTTTGATACATACAGCTGGAATAACGGAGAAACAACGCAAAAAATCAAGGTCGCCAAAGGTGGAAAATACGATGTTGAAGTAACTACAATCGATGGTTGCGAATTACAGGATTCAATTTTTGTTTATGTGAGCAAACCAGAAGTAAAACTCCACTCCAGTTACGAAGAAGGTTGTTTTCCTTTTTCAGTTGAATTAATTGCCGACGGTGGGTTCGAAAAATACATCTGGCAAAATCAACTGAATGACACACTTTCAACCGATCAGCTTTTCATCGCCAACAAAACCGATGAATACCGAGTTACCGTTCTCAATAATTATCAGTGCAAGGCGAGAGATACAATGAACCTTGTCGTATTTCCAGTTCCGACGATTAAAATAGATGGAGAATCGCTAATATGCGGCGCAAAAACAAGCGAACTTTCGGTACTCATAAAAGATGCCCCAACTGAAGTCTGGAATTACGAGGGTAGTTTTTCCTGGTCGGCGAATAAACCGGGTGTCCAATTTTCGAACGAAAAACACCAAAGTGTTAAGATTGAAACAACCGAATGGGATGAATACGAAATTTACTACGAGCTAAAAACAAGCGACGACTGCATTACCCGCGATACTTTCTTGGTGCGATTTCATCCGCAGCCCACATCATCATTTATTTTTGAGGATGACGAAAAATGCGAAGGATACAGTAAAAAACTGATCTTTGAAGGAACAGCAACCGATAGTGCCTCCTTTTTTTGGGATTTGGACGGTTGCCAGTTTGTCGATACAATCATCGAAAATCAGATTTACGATGTTTCTGTTGGTGCATTTTTAAACAAGCAGCCGTATATTAAATTGGTGATTGACGATAACAATTGCTGGAGCGATACTACGATCAGACAACTGGGCGCAAAACCAAATTTTACAATGGATGCAGACATTACCCGCGGTTGCGATGCATTGACGGTTAATTTTACCAGTCAACTCCTGACCGAAGACAAAGTTAATTTTGTGTGGACTTTTGGCGATGGCGAAATTGTAGAAAGTCAGAATGTTGAAAAACATTATCCCGATATTGTTTTTTATCAGGTAGCACTCACTATTACAAAGCTGGTAACTCGATGTAAAGATGGTGTTACGCTCGACAGCATGATTAAGGTTTTTCCAACGCCAACTGCCGAAATTGTAGCCGACCAAGATTTCTGTTACACCAATTCGGCCAAAGCTTTTTATGCCAATTCCATCGATTCATCGGTTTGTAGTTGGAAATTTTCGGGGGCACATCAGTTGGGCGAAGGAAACGACTCTATAACCGTTGTTTTAGATGAACCTTTTTCAACCACAACTTTAACAGTCGACGAGTACGGTTGTATCAGCAATCCTGCCACGATTAAATTAAAACGTAAACCTCATTTCGATTTTTTTACCGACAACGAGGAAGGATGCCAACCCTATCTTATGAAAGTAACTGCCGATCCGAAAGATGAATACCTCGATTTTGCGTGGATAACCGATTCCGTTCCTTTATCGGGAAGAAATTCAATCGAGTATTATTATACCGATTCAGGCGCTTTTGACATTGGAATAATCGCCATTTCGAACGAAACAACCTGCATCGACACCTTAATAAAACAAGACTGGATCGTAGTGCATCCGAAACCCAAAGCCGATTTCGAGGTCGATTACCAGGTGGCACTTTTGGAGCATGCTGAAATTTCATTTACCAACTATTCGAGAAATGCCATAAACTACGACTGGAATTTTGGAGATTTTGAATTCTCGACAGAAATGAATCCAAAACACGAGTACAAAGAATTGGGTGAATACAATGCAATACTTTTTGCGGCATCCGATTTTGGCTGTTTGGATACCGCGGAATTAATGATCACAATTTTGCCATTCGATGTATACACACCCAATGCATTTCGCCCCGACAGCGACATTCCCGAAAACCGTACTTTTATGCCGTTGGGTACCGGTGCCGACATGAATCGGTTTACGCTTCAAATTTACGACCGTTGGGGACAACTGGTTTTTGAATCACAGGATCCTGAAAATCCATGGGATGGTACAACAAAAAACGGATTAAATGCACCCATGGGAAATTACGTCTGGATTGCACATTTTTTCGATATTCAGGGATACGAACACAATCAGAAAGGACAGGTTTTGTTGGTGAGATAAGGATTCAATAAATTTGGAAATGGAAAAACCGATCAGAACATTTATCGCCATAAAAATTCATCCCGGCAACCGTTTTAATCATGTTTATTCGGTTTTACAGGCGAATTTAAAACACGAAACCATTCGGTGGATTCCAAAAAATGATTTCCACATTACGCTTCGTTTTCTGGGTGAAACATCTCCTTCACAACTTAAAAAGATTAAAACAGAATTGGAAAATATTGCAGGCCGTTTTACTGCGTTTCAATTTAATTTAAAAGGATTCGGTATTATTAAACGAAAAGGAAAACCAAGTGTATTATTTGCAAAAACAGAGAATTCGCCGATGTTAAATCAGCTGGCTGAAGAAATTGAAATTTCGATGCAAAAATCAGGTTTCCACGAAAAAATAAAAGCATTTAAACCGCACCTCACTTTGGGAAGAATTAAACAGCTCGAAGATAAAAACAAATTTATTTCGCTGGTACAAAAATCGGAAGAAACCGACCTTCAGAGAATTAAGGTGTCAGAAATTATTTTTTACCAAAATACATTACATTCCGACGGCCCAAAATACAATCCAATTGCAACCTTTCAACTCAATAAATTATGATTGCAAAAACACCACCACCACCCTATTATGCTGTAATTTTCACATCGACAAAAACAGCAAACAACAAAGGTTATTCCGAAATGGCAGATAAAATGGTTGAACTTGCAAAACTTCAATCCGGTTTTCTCGGCATCGAATCGGCCAGAGAAAATCTTGGGATTACGGTTTCGTACTGGAAAGATCTCGACTCAATAAAAAGCTGGAAAATGAATCTCGATCATCTTTTTGCTCAAAAATTGGGAAAAGAAAAATGGTACAATTCGTATAAAACAAGAATTGCCAAAGTGGAACGCGATTATGATTTTGAAAGATAAAGGAAAAAACTACTTGCCGTTTCCCTTAAAACTCACCATTAAGGTATAAATCAGGATTTTAAAATCGATGTACAAAGAAATATTTTTCAGGTACATCATATCGTACAGAAGACGCTCCAGCATTTCATCGACATTCGATGCGTAACCGTATTTTACCTGCCCCCACGATGTTATTCCCGGTCGTAATTTATGAAGGTGTGTGTAGTGCGGTGCTTTTTGAATAATCTGATCGATGTAAAACCGGCGTTCAGGGCGCGGTCCAACCAACGACATGTCGCCAATAATTACATTAAAAAACTGTGGAATTTCGTCGAGATGTGTTTTTCGCATAAATTTTCCGATTCCGGTAATTCGCTCATCGTTTTCAGTCGACAATGCCGGAGTACCATCTTCGGCTCCTAAAACCATACTTCGTAATTTATAAATCTTAAACGTTTTGCCAAATCTCCCAACACGTTCCTGTTTGTAAAAAATCGGTCCTTTCGAAGTTATTTTAATAATAACAGCCAAAACCACAAACACCGGAAAAAAGATTATCGATGCAATTAATGAAAGAGTTACATCCAACAATCGTTTGGTATTTTCCTGCCAGCCAGGCATTAATCCGTTCGAAATTTTAATCAGCGGGCTTCCGTAAATGGTATTGGTTTTTACCATTCCCGAAAGGAAATCGTACAAATCGGGAATTCCCCAAATGGTAACCTGTCGGTTTTCAACAATCGTCAATATTTCGCTTAATCTTTTATGTTCAACAGTTTCGAGTGCGATTACCACTTCCTCGATGTCCTGATTTTGTAGAATCCCGGATAAATCGCTCACCTCTCCAAGTTTCGGAATCCATTTACTCAGCAGTTCATCGTTGTTTTCATCGACACTCACAAAACCAACAAATTTATTTCCGGCCGGACGAACCTGATTAGCCATGTCTTCGTACACTTTAACGGCATTTTCGTTGCTGCCGATAATTAAAGTATTAAAACCTATTTTTCGTTTGTGAATTCGATGTGTGGTGCGGGTTGTAATAACCAGTCTGAAAAAATAGGTGAACCCAAAATGCAGCCCGAAAAGTGTAAAAAAGAGTTGATAATAATTTTTATACGAACCAATAAAATCATCTAAAATCAGTGTAAAGAAAAGCAAAATTACACCTGCCAGCGAAGTACTGAAAGTTTGCCCAAGCTCCAGCAAACGCGAACGTCGATAGATATTTTTATAAAAACCGGTGATGTAATAACCGGTAATCCAGGCAAGAGGAATAACTGCAAGTCCGATATAAAAACGTTGTGTAAATTCTATCGGAATATCAATGCCAAATCTTTGTGGTTCGATTACTGCTTTTCGGTAAATAAAAAACAGGGTCCAACTAATTGCAGCGGCTAGAAAATCAAAAGTTAAGTATTTTACAACCTGCCAGGTTTTATTCATAGAAGCCATCCAGTTTAGTAGAGCTGTACTTAAAAGTGCAATTGCCTACTTTTTAACGCACAACAAAAAAATTTATTGCCGCAAAAGTAATTTTTTAACGGGATTTAAGAAGCAATAAATTGCGCGACTTTCTCTTCTACAATTTCTACCAATTTACAGGCGTCGACAAAAGCTTCGAGATTACCGTTTTTTCGCGAACGATTTTGCGTGAAATCAATAAAAGTTTCAAATTCATTTACAGTCGAATACTCCAACAAATCGATGTTTTTCTTGTTGAATAAAAAGGATTTCTTTTGAACGTCAAAATTAACAAGTTGCTCTTTTGCATAGCCGTCGATAATAAATTTACCTTCCGAAATTTGATTTCCAAAATTGATGTTGACCACCGACATATCGCCAAATTCTAATCGTACATTTACAAAAGCAATTTCGTTCTGCGAAGAATTAAATGCTGATGCACCAACTTTTTTCGGGAAACTGGGTGTAATTTCACTGATCATTAAAAGCAAGGGAAACAGCATTTTTCGTAAGGACTCG
>JBNKOT010000162.1:0-1755 GCA_050294855.1 Draconibacterium sp.
TCCTTCTGGTAACGGTTCTCCATCTTCCGATATTTTGGGTAATTTTTCCTGTAACTCAGGAATAGTATAGCCTTTAAAACGAATTCCCTCTTCAGGATCTAATTTTGAAGTATCGGTTACTAAGAGAGGGATGCCTTTCATTCCTGTTAGAACTTGTCCTAGTGTTACTTCGCCAAGAACCACATCAGCATGTTCTTTTTTTAGCCTTTGAAATTCTTTTGCGCACTTATTTGCTTTTTGATAAAATCTGTACTTAATATATTCCATCTGTTTAGTATAATTTTGATTTTTTTTTTAATGCATATTTTTTATAATCTCTTCAGCAAATTCAGATGTTGTTAATAAAGTAGCACCTTCCATCTGTGCGTGTAAATCGGATGTTACCCTACGCTTTGCAAAAACATGTTCCAGTGCATCGTACACGTGTTCTGCCGCTTCTGTCCATCCTAAATATTCCAACATCATTACTCCTGAAAGAATTAGCGACCCCGGATTTGCTTTTCCGGTTCCTGCAATATTAGGAGCAGTACCATGCGTTGCCTCAAATATAGCATATCCGCTTGAATAATTGATATTTGCGCCGGGAGAAATTCCAATTCCACCCACCATTGCTGCCAATTGATCGGAAACATAATCGCCGTTGAGGTTCATGGTTGCAATAACCGAATGATCCCATGGATGAAGTAAAGACTCCTGTAAAAAAGCATCGGTGATACAGTCTTTAATAATAACTTTACCGGCTTTTTTTGCTGTTTCCAACGCTTTATCTGCATCGAGCTGTCCTTTTTCGACTTTTATTTTTTCGAATGCTCTCCAGGTAAAAATGTCGTCAGTAAATTCATTTTCAGCCAAATCGTAGCTCCAGTTTTTAAAAGCACCTTCTGTAAATTTCATAATATTTCCTTTATGAACAAGGGTTACTGACGGCAACTTTCTTTCAACAGCATATTTTATGGCTGCGCGGGTTAAACGCTCCGATCCATCTTTCGAAATGGGTTTTATTCCAAACGACGACGAATCCGGGAAACGAACCTGATCGACTCCCATTTCGTTAATCAGAAAATCTTTGAATTTTTTTGTCTTTTCTTCTCCGGCCATGTATTCAATACCCGCATAAATATCTTCGGTGTTTTCGCGAAAAATATGCATGTCGACAAGCGATGGAAACCGGATAGGCGAGGGAACTCCTTTAAACCAGCGAACCGGGCGAACACAAACGTATAAATCGAGTGTTTGCCGTAATGCTACGTTTAAAGAGCGAATGCCTTCACCAACCGGTGTTTGCAATGGTCCCTTTATTCCAACCAGGTATTCTTTAAAAGCTTCGATTGTTTCGTTGGGCAAATAATTTCCGGTTTCGTGATACGCTTTTTCTCCGGCAAGAACTTCTTTCCAGATTATTTTTTTTGTATCGCCGTAAGCTTTTTTAACAGCTGCATTGATTACTTTTTGCGACGGACCCGAAATGTCTTTCCCTATGCCATCTCCTTCAATAAAAGGAATAATGGGTTGATTAGGAACCACTAATTTCCCGTTTATATTTTCTATTTTATTCGACATCTATGCGGTATTGAAATTGTTTTTAATTCAGTTTTTTCTGAAGATTTTCGTCTAACGCTTCCAGAAATTGTTCTGTGGTTAAATAATGTTCTTCAGTTAAATTTCTTTCGTGAATGATTAATGCAAGGTCTTTGGTCATTTTTCCGCTTTCTACGGTTTCGATACAAACTTGTTCCAATGTGTTTGCAAAATCAA
>JBNKOT010000163.1:0-6806 GCA_050294855.1 Draconibacterium sp.
TACAGTTACCGATTTGTTAAACGATCCCGGACGGTTTTTCGGATTGTAAGTTACCTGAATCTCACCAGTTCCATTCGGAGCAACAGGTTCGCGTGTCCATTTTGGAGTGGTACATCCGCACGATGCACGAACATTACTTAATACCAATGGTACATCGCCTTTATTCGTAAATTTAAAAGTGGTGGTTTGTACACCATCGGCTTCTTTAAAAGTACCATAATCGTGTTCGGTTTTGTCGAATACAATTTTTGCCTGACTTTGTGCAACAGCAGTATTTGCAATCGCAAACAAGCTTAAAACGCTGAAAATTTGTAGAAATCTTTTCATTTTATGATTTTTTAGATTTGTAAATTTCTTATTAATTAATACGCAAATTTACGAATGCTTCGCTATTAATGTGTAAACACTTTTCAATATTTTGTTAATGAAGTGTTAACTGCAATAAAAACTAAAAAATTGCGTAGTTTAGCATAACTCAATAATTCCAGATGAAGGGCAAAACTTTTAAATACATTATATTTTTAGCCACCATTTCTATCACCGGTATCTTTCTGATTCAATTCCTGTTTTTAAGAAGTTCGTACAATTTTTCGGAAAAACAGTTTCGCGAAAGTGCCAGTGTTGCATTAAAAGAAGTTGCCTGGCAAATTTTACTGGCCGGCGGAAACAGTGCCAATTTCGACAGTATTACTCCTGTTGAAATGGTATCGGGAAATTATTTCCTGGTGAATGTTGATGCGGTAATCGACAACGATTTACTGGAAGCTCAATTAATCGAACAGTTAAAAAAACACGAGCTGCGAACCGATTTTGAATACGCCATTTACGATCCTGAAACCGAACAAATGGATGTTGGTACTTTCATCACACAAAATCTCGAAAAAAAGGTTTCAAACTTTACTTTCCCGATGAACGAAAGGTATGTCAACTATTTTGGAATTCATTTCCCCAATCAGTCGGCGTTTCTGAATTCTCAGTTATCGATCTGGTATTTTTTAACCG
The DNA here is from genome assembly GCA_050294855.1 of Draconibacterium sp. GTDB lineage: Bacteria > Bacteroidota > Bacteroidia > Bacteroidales > Prolixibacteraceae > Draconibacterium. The sequence goes on from JBNKOT010000163.1 coordinate 1,003, forward strand.
GATTATTAATTATTGTAATCCTGTTTTTTGGGTACACTTTGTGGGTAATTATCAAACAACGGCAACTTTCTGAAGTGCAAAAAAATTTCATTAACAATTTAACGCACGAATTAAAAACCCCCATTTCGTCGATTGCGCTCGCTGCGAGTGTAATGAACGACAAAAAGATTCTGGATTCGCCAAAGCGTTTGTTCGAATACGCAAAAATTATTCAGGAACAAAACAAACGTTTATCAAAAAATGTGGAAAAGGTTCTGAATCTGGCATCGCTCGAAAAAAACAGAATTCATTTAAAACAACAGGAGTTAAATTTGCAGGAGTTCTTGAAGGAAACAGTAGAACATTTTAAACAATCGGACTTCGGTCAGAAGGCAAAAATTGCTTTCGAATTCAAACAAAAAAATAAAACCATTTTTGCCGACAAGTTTCATTTTACTAACCTGACCTTAAATATTCTTGAAAACGCAGTAAAATATTGCGAAAAAGAACCCGAGATAAAGATTCTTTGTACCGATCATAAAGGAAAAACAGAGCTTAGTTTTTCAGATAACGGCATTGGAATTTCAAAAGATCAGCATAAAAAAATATTTAAAAAATTCTACCGCGTGCCAACCGGAAATGTACACAATGTAAAAGGATTTGGATTGGGACTCGATTATGTAATGAAAATTACGGATGCACACAAATGGAAAATCAGCGTTGGCGAAAATCCCCGCGGAGGAACTATATTTACACTTTCAATTCCACAAAAAAGATGAGCGAAAAGGAGTTTAAATTACTATTAGTTGAAGACGACGAAGCTTTACGCTTTATTGTAAGAGATAATCTGGAACAAAACAATTACAGGGTTGAAGTTGCAGAAGATGGCCAAATCGCATTAGATATTTTTGAAAAGTACGATTTCGATTTGATAATCTTAGATGTGATGTTGCCAAAAGTTGATGGTTTTCGGGTGGCAGAAACCATCCGAAAAACCAACGAACAGGTTCCCATAATTTTTCTGACTGCCCGATCGATGAGCGAAGACAAAATTACCGGATTAACCATTGGCGGCGACGATTATATTCCCAAACCATTTAGCATGGAGGAGCTACTGCTCAAAATAAAAATATTCTTGAAAAGAAGTCAGTCGCAACCGGTTACCAGCGGTTCGGGACGTGGGATTATTGAAATTGGCGCATTTATTTTTCACCCCGAAGAACTAACCTTGTCGATAGATGGAGAATCAAGAAACTTAACCTTAAAAGAAGCAGAGTTAATTCAGCTTTTTGCTGAGCACAAAAACAAAGTATTAAGCCGAAACGAAATATTACAACAAGTCTGGGGGTCCGACGATTATTTTCTGGGCCGGAGCCTCGATGTTTTTATTTCACGACTCCGAAAATATTTTAAAGCCGATACCAACATAAAAATCATTAATTTGCATGGTATAGGATTTCGTTTTACCGTTAAATAACAAATCATGAGTATTTCACATTTAATCATATTAATTGTAATCGGAATTGTTTCCGGTATTTTGGCAGGTGTTTTTGGAATCGGCGGAGCAATAGTTGTAATACCATCGCTTATTTTTATTTTAGGACTTTCGCAACACGACGCACAAGGAACGAGCCTGGCTTTTATGCTGCCTCCGGTTGGCATTCTGGCCACCTGGAATTATTGGAAGGCAGGGCATGTTGATTGGAAAATTGCTCTCGTACTATCGCTCACCTTTGTTGTGGGTGCCTATTTTGGCTCGAAGTTATCGATAAATATTCCCGACAGATTGTTACGCAGATTGTTTGGAGTTTTAATGATTGTAATGGCTGTAAAGCTGATATTTACAAAATGATCGACACAAAAAAACATTCGTTGCTATAAAACATAAGCGCTTATCAATCATTTATTTAATGAAATTTGCTTTTTTCTGATAAAAAAGACGCAATGTTTTTGGCAGAAATAAAAAAACAACTATTTTTGCAGTCCGAAAATTATTGATAACAAGAAAAATTAGATAGAAATGAGTAAAAGAACATTTCAACCATCCAATAGGAAAAGAAAGAACAAACACGGGTTCAGAGAAAGAATGTCTTCGGTTAGTGGACGTAAAGTATTGAAAGCTCGTCGTGCAAAAGGAAGAAAAAAATTATCTGTTTCGGACGAACCGAGACATAAACGATAGTTTTTAACTTATCGACTTTTTGCGGAAAGGTAAAGAATAATTTTCTTTACCTTTCCGTGTTTATGGGTGTTTGTAAGCGATACTAGATTTTGAAAACCCGATGAATCGAATCGGAAACCGGCAAAAAGTTGAAATGAACAACACAAAAAAACTCCGAATCCCATTTTCATTTAGTAAGGTTCTCAAAATATTTTGTTGGTAAATATTTCGAATAAGAAAGCTTTTAGGCTTTTATCATACTATTTTTGATTTATTTTTGTTCTTTAATTTTGACCGATACATTTACAAATGAGTTTCAAAAAATTCTTATTAAGTCGTGCATTTTTTATAAACCTCACCATCGCAATAATTCTGGTTGCTGTTTTGTTGTTTATTATTTTAAAAGTTTTAGACATTTATACGCGCCACGGCGAATCGAATCCGGTACCAAATTTTGTTGGAATGACAATTTCTGAATCCGACAATCAGGCACAACAAAGCAATCTCAAAATCGAAATCGTCGATTCGATCCATACCGACAAAGTTGCTCCGGGCAAAGTGGTTGATCAGGTTCCTGAAGCAGGATTTGGCGTAAAAAGTAGCAGAACCATATTTTTAACCATTAACTCGATTCAGCAAGAAATGATTGTGCTGCCAAAACTTACCGATATCTCGTTCCGTCAGGCACGGGTTTTAGTCGAAAACTGTGGATTACTCATTGGAGAAATTTCTTATCAACCCTCGGAATATAACGATCTTGTTTTACGAGTTGAATATGATTCGACCGAAATAATGCAGGGAAAAGTGATTCCAAAAGGTAGCAAAATAGATTTTATTATCGGCAGCGATGCAGTACACGAAGATACACCACTTCCAAACCTGCAAGGATTAAAAATAGATGAAGCACGAAAAATAATTACCGATGCCCGGTTAAATTTTGGTGTACTGATTTATGATGTTTCAATTGTTACCGGCGAAGATTCTTTAAATGCAGTAATCTGGCAACAACGCCCCGACACCCGATTTAACTCATCGGTTGAATTGGGGACTTCGGTTGATTTGTGGGTTACCGTTGATAAAGAAAAAATTAATGCAATTAGTGGCATCTAATTTTAAAGAAAATGGAAGATTACATTGAAGATAATGAAGACCTGGAAGGAGGCAGTTTATTCGAGCACTATCGGTTAACAGTAGATCCGGGACAAAAAGCATTACGCATCGATAAATTTCTTTCGAACAGAATTGAAAATGCATCGCGAAGCAGAATTCAGGCCGCTGCCGATGCCGGAAATATTTTGGCCAACGACAAAGCTGTAAAAGCTAATTACAAGGTAAAACCCGACGACGAAATTGTGATAATGATGGATTATCCGAGGCGCGAATTAAAAATTATTGCCGAAGATATTCCACTCGATATTGTTTACGAAGACGAGCAACTGATGGTGATTAACAAACCACCCGGACTCGTCGTTCACCCCGGACATGGCAACTACACAGGAACATTGGTAAATGCGCTGGCCTATTATTTTAAAGATCTCCCGCTTTTTAACAGCGAAGATCCGCGCCCGGGTTTGGTGCACCGCATCGACAAAGACACTTCTGGATTAATGGTGGTGGCAAAAACAGAATTGGCGAAAAATAAACTCGCACTTCAGTTTTTCGAAAAAACCACGGTTCGTCGTTATCAGGCTTTGGTATGGGGAAGTGTAAAAGAAGACGAGGGAACGATTACCGGAAACATTGGCCGCAGTTTAAAAAACCGACAGGTTTTTACTGTTTTCCCTGAAGGCGATTTTGGAAAACATGCCGTTACACATTATAAAGTATTAAGACGAATTGGATATGTAACTTTGGTTGAATGCCGCCTCGAAACGGGTCGCACACATCAAATCAGAGTTCACATGAAATACATCAATCACACCTTGTTTAACGACGCAAATTATGGTGGAGACAAAATTTTGCGCGGCACCACTTTTACCAAATACAAACAATTTGTAAACAACTGTTTTAAGGTTCTCCCGCGACAGGCACTGCATGCAAAAACCTTAGGATTTGTGCATCCTACCAGTGGAGAACAAATGTTATTTGAATCTGAACTTCCCAACGATTTGGCAACGGCGATCGAACGATGGGAAAACTATATTGCAAACAGAAATGACTAAAAAACCAAACATTGCCATTGTTGCTGGCGGCGACTCATCGGAATTTATTGTTTCGATAAAAAGCGGTGCCAATGTTTTTGCTGCTGTCGACAAAACAAAATATACACCCTGGCTGGTGCAGATGAAAGGCAGCGAATGGATTGTGTTGCAAAACGACACGAAAATTGCGGATATTAACAAATCGGATTTCAGCTTTCAGTTGGAGGGAAATAAAATCGAGCTTGAATACGCGTACATTACCATTCATGGAACACCCGGAGAAGACGGTGTTTTACAAGGATATTTCGACCTATTAAAAATTCCGTATTCTACCTGCAATGTGCATTCGTCGTCGTTAACTTTTAACAAATGGTTTTGCAACAATTACCTCCGCAGTTTCGACATAAAAATGGCCGATTCGATAAAAATTTCGGTGGGTGAAAAAATTGATGCAAAAAAAATAACCAACAAATTAGGCTTGCCCGTTTTTATCAAACCAAATGCAGGCGGTTCGAGTTTTGGAATCACCAAAGTTAAAACCATCGAAGAGGTTATACCGGCCATAGAAAAAGCATGGTTAGAAAGTAACGAAGCATTAATCGAGCAATTTATTTCAGGGACTGAATTTACATGCGGATTGGTAAAAATTGCCGACCAAAAAATTATTTTTCCGGTAACCGAAGTTTTACCAAAAAATGAATTTTTCGATTTCGAAGCAAAATACACTCCAGGCGCAACCGAAGAAATTACTCCGGCCAGATTACCGAGAGATCTTTTTGAAAAATGCCAGTCGATCAGTTCCGAAGTGTACGATTTATGCGAATGTGATGGCATTGTTCGTGTCGATTTTATTCTGAAAGAAAACGAATTTTATTTCCTCGAAATTAATACCACTCCCGGAATGACTTCGACCAGTTTTATTCCTCAACAAATCAGAGCAATGAACCTGACACTGAAGGAGATAATCACACGGATAATCGACACGGGTTTAAACCCACATTCGTAATTAACAATTGTGAATAGTTAGCGTTAAAAACGAAATAGTAAACTCTGCTATAATTGTGACTACTCCCTTTTCAAAAATATTACTTTTGATTGCTCAAACTTTTTCTAATTTTAAGAACAAAGGTTTTTAAATGAACTAAAATGGCTGAAAAGAAAAAAACTAATTCTCAATTCAACATCGAACAAATAAATGCACAGTACGGAAAATTACCTCCACAGGCAATTGATGTGGAAGAAGCAGTTCTGGGTGCTTTAATGCTTGAACGCGACGCTTATGTAACTGTAGCTGACATTATCGACACACGAAGTTTTTACAAGGAAGAACATCAGAAAATTTACGATGCATTAAAAAAACTTTCGAGTGCTGAAAAACCAATCGACCTTTTGATGGTTACCCAGGAATTAAAGGACCGCGATGAATTAGATTTTGTTGGAGGCCCCGGATACATTACACAACTAACACGTCGGGTTGCATCGGCTGCCCACATCGAATTTCATGCACGCATTATCGCACAGAA
>JBNKOT010000164.1:0-9893 GCA_050294855.1 Draconibacterium sp.
TGTGCGAATGGAAGCATCGACCAACTTGATTGGCGGCCAGCCATTTTCGATGCGAAACATGCGCGATGTGCGTGCGCTTTGCGATAAAAATTCTCCATCGTTTATAAAATATGCTGTTGATATTTTAGATGCTGCCGGAGTTCGGGTAATTACACCCGCCGGAGCTTTGGGATGCCACATCGATGCAAAAGGATTTTTACTGCACGTACCACAAAAAGAATATCCGGAAGGAGCTTTGGCTGCAGCCTTGTTTATCATTTCAGGAATTCGCGGAATGGAGCGCGGAACAATTTCAAGCCATCGCGACGAAAATGGTGACGATATTCTTGCCGATGTTGACTTGCTTCGTTTAGCATTCCCACGTCGTGTGTTTACGCTTTCGCAAACCATGTTTGTGGTCGACCGTGTAAAATGCTTGTTCGAAAACCGTGAGTTAGTGGGCGGTCTGGAATGGATACAAGAACCACCACTTTTACGTTTCTTTATGGGTACATTACAAGCAAATTCCGATTGGCCACAAAAGTTAGTTGCCAAGTTTAAAGAAGACTTTGGAGATTCGTTATAACAAAGAACTAAGTAGTTAGTACACAGAAGTATGACTAATTACGCTCAAAATTTATGATGAAAAGGGAATCAAAAATGATTCTCTTTTTTATGCTTTCAATTTTTAATGTGAGTTTGATATAAAATCCGAACAATATTGAACTTATACTCATACTTAACTATTACATTCCTGAATTTTATTAAATTCGCCCTTTCACAAAAAACCGGAGTCCATGCTTTTTCTCAAAGTTAGATATATTCTATTTTACATCCTGTTAATTTTGTTTTCTTCTAATCAAAATAAATCGTTGGCACAAATAAATACCCAGGCTCAAATCGATAGTCTTACCCAATTATTCGCCAATACAAAAAATAGTATCGATCAAAAAGCAATTCTAAAAACCCTTTCTAATTTATATCAGGATCAAGGAAATTGGGAGAAATACGAAAAAGTTGTCGAACAAATGCTGCTGATAAACGAAGCAAAACCTGATAGTTTTTATCTGGCAGAGACATACAATAAATTAGGTATTTCGAATTGTATTTTAGGGCAAAATAATAAAGCCTTAGATTATTTCGAAAAAGCATTGGAAATAAATCTTGCCCAAAAAATGGACTTAATTGCCGCCAACAGTTACGAAAATCTGGGCGTTGTTTATCACGACATGGCAAATTATTCGAAAGCGGTTGACTGTCAGTTAAAATCGCTTGAATTGCGAAAGAAAAAAAACAGCACCCGAGTATTTATCAACTATGTAAAATTGGCCATGTTGCACGAGCAAATTGGCGATGTAAAAAAAGAAGATGAGTTTCTGGATTTGGCCAAGCAGGAAATGGTAAAACAAGATAGTTTAACGCCAAGAGACAAAGCAATGTTTTATAATCAACTTGGCGATATTTATACAAAAAGAAACCTCAACGACAGCAGTATCATTTGCTACAGGAAGGTGATTCTTTTTTCGAACGAAATTGGATGGAAAAGAGGAATTGCCGCCGGATTAGGGAATTTAGCCGAAGTACATTATAGTACTGGCGCCTTAGACAGTGCCATTTTTTATAACAAACAATCGCTGAAACTATCGGAAGAAATTGCTGACGGTATCGGTGTAACCGAAGAATACCGCCGCATTGCAAAACTTTATTCGGAAATGAATAAGCCCGATTCGGCACTACTTTATGCCAACATTGCTTTACAACGAGCCGAAGAGTTTGATTTACTCGATGAGAAAAGTAATGTTTTAAAATTTTTAGCTGAGTATAATTATTCCATTCTCAATTTTAAACAGGCTTATGATTTTTTGCAACAACATCAAATTGCGATCGACTCCATTTCGTCGGCCGAAATAAAAAAGAATATTGCTGAACTGGATGCGAAATACGAAACAAAAATTAAAGAGCAGCAAATTGAATTGTTAACCACCGAAAATGAAGTTAAAAACCAACGAATGTGGCTTTTTGTTGCGGCCACAATCATTCTGTTACTTGCGATTTTATTCGGATTTTTTGTTTATCTCAGAAAGAAAAAAGAAAACCTGCAACGCGAGCAAATGCTAAAACAGCAACTGCTTCGTTCGCAAATGAATCCTCACTTTTTGTTTAATGCACTTGGAAGCATTCAGAATTTTATGATGAAAAACGAAACAAAACGAGCGGCCGGTTACCTCAATAATTTTGCCTCGTTAACCCGTAATATTTTGGAACATTCCGATCAGGAATTCGTCTCGGTTTCCGACGAAATTGAAACACTACGCAGTTACATCGAATTGGAGAAAATGCGAATGGAAGACCATTTTGAATTTGAAATTACTTACGACAAAAATCTGGAAACCGATTTTATAAATATTCCGCCGATGCTCATTCAACCTTTTGTTGAAAATGCAATAAAACATGGATTGAATGACATTAATTATAAAGGCTTACTCGAACTTAAATTCGAAGATAAAGGTACTGTTTTACACATCGAAATTATCGATAACGGAGTGGGAATTAAAAATGCAGAATTAAACAAATCAAAACAACACCGTTCGATGTCGATGAATATTTTTGAGCAACGTAGAATCGTTCTTGCAAAAAGAACAAAACATGCGATTGGACTGGAAGTGATCGACCGGCATAACATAGACACAAACCAAACCGGCACGCTTGTAAAAATAGAAATCCCTATTTTGGTATAATATGATAAAAGCAGTAATAATCGACGACGAACCCGCTATGCAGGAAATAAACAGCCGTTTGCTGTCCGAAAATTTTCCCGAAATAAAAATGGTTGGAATAGCCGATTCGGTTGAAAGTGGCATTCGAATCATTCAAAAAACAAACCCCGATTTGGTTTTACTCGATATCGAAATAAAAGGAGGAACAGGATTTCAAATATTGCAACAACTTCAACCTTATACTTTCAAAGTGGTTTTTATAACTGCATTTAACGATTTCGCTATAAAAGCCATAAAATTCAGTGCACTCGATTATATTGTAAAGCCGACAAACGAAATTGAATTTCAATCAGCAATAAAAAAAGCGGTCAACGAAATTCATAAAAAATCGGACCATAAAATACAGGTAAATGTTTTGATGGACTCGTTCAGAAAAGAGGTTCAAAGTAAAAAACTGGTGTTAAAAACAAGCGATTCGATGCACATTATCGACGTTGCCGATATATTGTATTGCCAGAGCGACAACAGCTACACTACTTTTTTTATCCGCGAAAACGAAAAAATTATTGTTTCGAAAGGTTTAAAAGAATATGCTGACCTTTTAAATGAATATGGGTTTTTCCGACCACACCAATCGTATCTGGTCAACCTGAACCACGTAAAAAAAATTGATAAATCGGACGGTGGATTTATCATCATGAAAAACAAAAAAGAAATTCCGGTTTCATTACGACAGAAAAAGCAGTTAATTTCGCTTTTGGAACAACTTTAACTTCAGTCACCCCTATCATTAGCCAATATCTGTCGCTTTCAAACCCAGTATTTGCGAATTCAAATCCAACAGTTTAAGAAAGCGTTTTGCAGCTAGATTGCATGAAATTTTTTCTGATGCCTGCAAATCAAAAGTTAATTTTAAATACCACAGAAACCATCCATTTTATCCAAATCGATGATATTCTGTTTTGTAAAAGTAACAATAGTTATACTACATTTTATCTCACTAATCAACCTCCAATTATAGTTTCGCGAAACATAAAAGAATTTGAAACCGAGCTTTTTACTTCACATTTTTTCCGAACTCATCAGTCGTATCTGGTCAACCTTCAACACGTTCTAAAAATTGACAAAACCGAAGGTTTCACCCTCATCCTTTCCGACAGTTCACACATTCCAATTTCTATTCGACGAAAAAAAGCTTTGCTGCAAATTATCAAAAAAAAACAAACGGTTTCAAGATGAATAGCAACACTTACAAGTTTAGAAAAATTCTGATGACTGTATTTAATAGTTTCATATCCTTAAACAGATTTAAATCATTATGAAAACCAAAATTTTTCTCAGCCTTTTTTTGACCGCGATAATTTCATCAGCGGTTTTTGCACAAGTAAAAGTCGATGTTGAATCGAAAGTTAATCGCGAAGCCAACCGACGTGCCAACAACAAAACCGACGAAGCAATCGACAAAACTTTCGACAAACTGGAAGAAGGAATTGGCAACCTTTTCAAAAAGAAAAACAAAAAGAATAAAAAGAGAGAACAGACCGAAGTACAAGTTCAGCCAAACAATACCAGTGGCGAACCAACTGAGATCGCCAAAGAAGAAACGAAAGTTAATCAACCCGAAGTAAAATGGGCAAAGTACGATTTTGTTCCCGGCGACGAAGTAATTTTTGAAGACGGTCCGGCGGCTGATGAAGAAAATGGCGAATTTCCGAGCCGCTGGGATTTAATAGAAGGCTCGATTGAAATAGGAGAAGTAAATGGCCAAAATGTAATTATGTTTTTAGATGGTGGAAAAATAGTTCCATTTCTGAAAAATTCGAACGAAGATTATCTACCCGATGTTTTTACAATCGAAATGGATGTTTGGTTTGAAAAACGGCAAAGCACTTCAAACCGATACTTTATTAATTTAAAAGATGAAAAAAATCAGAGACGAAATAGCGTAAATGAAAAATTAACAGTTTATCCAAATGGCCTGAGATTTCTGAATTCGGATAAAAGATATCCGGGAACCGAAAAATTAGGCTGGTCGTCAGAGCCCATCGGTCAGTGGAGGCATATTGCAATTGCTTATACCAAAGGAAAATTTAAAGCTTACATGGACGACACTCGCTTAATAAATGTACCTCATTTAGAAGGAAATCCATGGGGAATTACAATTAATGCCCTAAATGATAAAATGTATATTAAAAACATCCGCATGGCAAAAGGGGGTGTAAAATACTACGACCGGGTTCTTTCCGATGGAAAAATTATTGTAAACGGAATCCGTTTCGATGTTAACAAAGCCACAATAAAACCAGAAAGCAACGGTGCCATTAATGAGATTTTCCAGTTGATGCAAAAACAGCCCGAATTACATTTTAGTGTGGAAGGCCACACCGACAGCGACGGCGACAAAGCATTAAATCAAACCCTTTCTGAAAAACGAGCCGAAGCAGTGATGAATCGTTTAATCAGCATGGGGATTTCGGCCAATCGATTAAAATCAACTGGTTGGGGCGAAAGCAAACCTCTTGGCGAAAATGGAACTCCCGAAGGAAAAGCCAATAATCGCCGGGTTGAATTTGTGAAGTTTGAAGGCGGTGCTTCCACTTCAAACAACACAAGTGGCAATCCGGCTTTCGACAAAATCGATGGAAAAAATATTGAAGCCAAACTAAACCAATTACCTGAGATTTTTAATGTCCCAGTATCGAACCCAAATGGAATTGTAAACGGTACGGGCACCATAATTTTATATGCAACTTCTGACGGGAATCTAGGGAAAATGGAAATTTTGGATATTGATAAAAACGACAATTATAAACTCACCATTAAATATGTCACCTACAATTCCGACGGTTCAGTTCATAGCCAATCCAACAATTTAGAAGTTGAAGGGACATATTCGTGCGACTTAGACAAAGGAAATTCAAAAGACATGATTCAGTCTGAAATTGATTTTCAATTGGGCCGTGGAAGCGCAACAAACACAACAATTTATCCTGGAGAAATCGCAATCCTCAGAATACTGAATTAGCAAGACAACACGAAAACAAATCATGAAAAAATCAACATACCTCGCAATTGCCCTATTCACTCTGGCAAGCATAACAAATGCACAAAATCCGAAACTACTCGGAAGCTGGCTGCTTAAAACAGCAGACACAGGTAGCGACGTTTATCACCCCTATCAAATTACCGATTTTAATGACGATGGAAAGTTTTTTGTAATGGGATTCGAAGCCGGAACATGGAATTACAATAATGCCAACAATTCAATTGTAGTGCAGTCGGAACTGGACAAAGATTTTAACGGCGAAGGAAAAATAGAAAAGCTCACCGCAAAAGAATTGGTGCTTACAAAGGATGGCACAAAAATGACCTACCAAAAAATAAATGTTGCTGAAATTGCAGTGGCCAATCAAAATTCAGGATTGTTGGGAATCTGGGAATTTAAAGACGTTCCCTATTCGCAAGCGACAACACTGATCACTTTTACTGCCCCCGATGAATTCACCATGATTCAAAAGGAGGAAGGAATGCGAGCCAACTTCAGCGGCACCTGGATATTCGACAAACAAAGCAGTTCGCTTATTCTGATTGGTTTGCGCAGTGAAGACACCTTTCATGGAGAAAACAAGGTTGTTAAAATTAGTGAAGAAAGTTTGGAACTGGAATACAGCGAAACCATTTTTAGAGGAAGCAGAAAAGCTCAAAATGCCACTAAAATTGAACGTCTTTCTTTCTCTGAAAACGATTTTTATACCGAAGACGGCGATTACAAATATTACGAAGATGGAGAAAAATTACCCTGGAGAAACTGGAGTGAAATGAAAATGGATCTCCTCGACGTAAAACAGCTGGTTTATAAGTACTCCACACTGGTTAGTGGAACAGCATCTTTTGAAACAAAACTCCTAACCTCCGATGTTAAAGCAACATTGGAAGAAGAAGGCTTTTTGATTGATAATATTTTTAATGGATACGACCGTTACAATCTTCCGGAAGATGCTGAATTCCAGGAAAACAGAAATTTCGCTGCTCCATTATATCCCTTAGAAGATGACGTTTTCAGAGTAGTTGGTGACGAAGAAATTACAACTCCTGCCGGAACATTTAATTGTACGGTGGTTGAAGTTGCCAGCGATTCGGGAGCGCAAAAGAAACTTTGGATGATTCAGGATAAAATTGGCGTGTATGCAAAAATTATTGACGATGATCCCGACGAAAACTGGGGACATTATTATGTGTACGAATTACAGAATATAAAATAATTGACCCCGAAAAATAGTATTTACACACAAAACCACAACAAAATTTTATAAAAATGAAAAAAATAACATTTCTACTATCGCTAATTATTGTGTCGGTAAGTTGCAATTCAAACGCGCAAAACAAGTTAAAACGCTACGAAGTGAAATCGGGTATTGTAGAATATACAACCACCACATCGGGAAAAGTAATGAGCAGTACTATTAGTGGCAACGGCTCCGAAAAACTGTTTTTTAAAGACTGGGGTGCCCTCGAATTAAAAGAAGCCGAATTAAGTCAAACAACCACTCTGAAAATATTTGGAAAAGGAAAAACAGATACACAAAATACGCACACCCTGAACAAATTAGATAATGGCGAAAGCTATTCTGTTGATTTTAACAAAAAACAAATTACCCTTGGCAATGATATGGCAATGACACTTTTTAAAACTGGACAAACCAACGATGACGCAGAAGAAACAGGCGAAAGTTTGCTCGAAAATATGGGTGGTGAAAAAATCGGCACCGAAAAATTTCTCGGATATACCTGCGATGTTTGGAGTTTAATGGGAGGAAAACAGTGGATTTATAAAGGTGTGATGCTCAGAATGGAAATGACTACTTTAGGCATTCAAACAGTAACCGAAGCTACCAGTGCAAAATTTGATCTTGCTGTTGCCGATTCGTATTTTAAACTACCCAACTTTCCAATTCAGAAAATCGAAGGCTATATGAGCAATGAGGAGTTTGAAAATAATTCGAACGAAATGAAAGAAAGCATGCAAACAATGCAAAAGATGTCGTTTGCTGAATGGAAAAAGTTGGTTACCGAGAACGATCCAGAGATGAAGGATAAAAGCGATGAAGAATTACGCCAATCGTACGATATGATGCAAAAGATGTTGAAACTGAGACAGGAGAAATAAAGGCTTCAAAGGTTTACAACATGAAAAAATTAATTCTTTTTTCATTGATTCTTTTTTCATTAAAGATTTTCGGACAGACTCCTATGTGGATAAAAATATTGGAATCCACCGATCCGGCTTCCGTCACTTCGTCTGCTCCATATACCGAAACAGAATTGATAAATTTATTTCGACCTTCCAATGTTGACAATTTAATTGGAACCGAAATAAGCATAACCTCATCGTTAAATGTGTTACTGGATTTTCGCAATCTAAATGCTTTAATGGAAGTACTTTTTGTAAATCCAATTTATAGATCTCAAACCAATAACTTACTTCATTTAAATCAAGGCTCTCCTCAAACTCTTTTAGGTCCAAATCATTTAAAATATACGATTGGACATACAAATGGTAGTAACACTGTAGAAATTCCATTTATCCATATTTTAGAATGGCAAGATTCCGAAACTAAAACAAAAAAAGGAGCGACCATAAATATTATGGTCAAGCATTTTTATTCTAATCCATTTTTAATTCCTGAAGTACAAATAGCATCGGCAAATGAAATCCCTTTAAAAAAAGGAACCGTTCATTTTGTACGACTTGGCCCGGGAGACCACCGAAAATATGAAACAAGTTTCTATATCGAAAATGGTGAAGTTATAAATCCGATTGCACTTTCAGCCGGGCATTATGAAGTTGAACTTACAAAACCGGAAAAATGCTCCGGAATATTAAATGAAAATTTGGTGATTCTGCCGGGTGATGCAGGAAATAATGGAAAATTCAAATTCGTTAAATCATGCGAAAAAACCTATGATATTTTCGTGACTTATAACGCACCGGGTTTTGCAAATGTGGAATTAGTTTGGAAGAAAGCCAAAATTCGTTTCCCCGAAGAAGGCAAAGAAATTCAGTTTTTCGATGCCATGAGTTACCGTAGAAATGGCGGAGATCTCAATGGACATCCAAACGGAACAGATGGTAAACCACTGGATATTCCATACACGATGGTGGTGCCCGGAATTGGAAGACAAACACTTTATGGCTGGCCTGAAAATGAAAATGCAACCCCCGAAATTATTTCAATAAAGTCGCTCGGAGGTAACGGGGTTTATGCAGACTTTAAAGTTTCATTAGCCGAAGATGCTTTAAACGCCTGTAACATTTCTCAAATTGGCGACGGCCCAATTTACATGGAATTAAGCTTTGATCTATCCGGAAGATATCCTCAAAGCAGTGTCTGGCAACAGGTCGATGTTGGTTGTCGGGAAGATCAGGAATACCGTATTACAGGTGGCCGTTCAGAAGGAAATTATCCGGTTAATTTCCAACAAATAAAATTTTCAGAAAAAGAAATTGAAAAATTTAAAACATTTGAAGCATTTGAAAAAACACTATCAAACGGAAAAGCAACGTTAAAAATCGAATTTAAAATTTCGGAAGAAGAAAATCGCTAAATGCAAAACATTATGGCAAACAAACAAAGTTCTTCAATTACAACATTAATCGTAGGAGTAGTATTAATTGTTGGCAGCTGGCAAATTTATATCCATTTCAGTGTACCAATGGTTGAGGAAGCAAAAACTTCAGAATCTTGGCCAAGTATTCCAGGAGTGATTACACACTCCGAAGTTGACCAATTAATCGACGATGGAACAACGATGTATGGAGCCCAAATAAACTACGAATTCACCGTTGAAAACAAATTGTACACCGGAAATCGAATTACTTTAAACAGCGAGGGAATAAAAACAAGCAGTTTGAGAGAAGTAAAAAAAGAATTGCAGGATTATCCGCTTGGTGCAAAGGTTATCGTTTATTACGACCCCGAAATCCCAAACAATGCAGTATTAACCTGAGTTCGATATAAACTTAATGGCTCACATCGCGTATAAATATTGAGTTTCAAGGACTGTTTGCGAAAGCATCGCGGGCTATGGTAAGCAAATATGACGCAGAAAATCGGTATTTATAAGTGAAATTCATAGCTTTTCATTAAATAATCGATTTACGGCTCTAAATTTTATCACCATAGCTCGCTATGTCTC
>JBNKOT010000165.1:0-6757 GCA_050294855.1 Draconibacterium sp.
AAATTGGTTTTTCGAGAACAATTCCGCCGGTAAGAATCATACCCGAAATACTTGGGTAATTCGACGACGCATTAGCTTGAAATGCACCCAAAATAATATCGGCCCGGTCGCCCGGAGTGATTACCAGACTATTTTCCTGAATGCGCTCCAGGTAATTTCTTAATTGCATGGCGCCAACTTCGAAACGGTCAACTTGTTTATACATCAGGCTTTCACCCAATAAAATTTTACCGCCAATTTCTTCATAAATTTCATGAACAGTTGGACTGCTCAACAATTTAATTTCAGGAATCACACCAATTGCTGTCTCCGAAGAAATTACTTTCTGTAACTCTTCTTTCATTTTGTCGCAATTCGCTTCTTCTACTCTGTTCATAAAAACGGCCTGGATTTTTACATCTTTCTCGGCACAAGTTTTTACGGCAAGATTAAGATTGGAAACTGCCTCGCCGATTTGTTTATCGCGAGCCGAACTCACAATAATGGTTGGTATCGAAAGGTTTTTGGCAATTTCGAGATTCAGATCAAATTCAATGGCCATTCCTTTGTTCAAAAAATCCGATCCTTCAACAAGAACAATGTCGAATCGCTTTTCAATCTTTTTATATTTTGCAATAATTTTATCGATTAAAACCGCCTCTTTTCCAAGGTTTTTATACTCTACAGCTTCCGATAAAGTAAATCCAAATGCATCGTCATAATCCATATCAAGATTAAAATACGAAAGCATTGTTTGAATGCGGTTGTCCTTTTTTCCTTTCTCACAATCGCTGATAATCGGTCTGAAATATCCAACACTACTTAATTTCGATAACATCAACTTTAAAACTCCGAGCGCAACAACCGACCTTCCGGCACCCGACTCGGTGTTAGTGATGTAAATTCCCTTTTTCATTTTAACCAAAGTATTCATTTCCAGCTAACTAAAAACGGCTCTTTCAAAATTATAAATTCCATTCTAAAGAGTCGAACGTTCAAAAAGTTCTTTCGTTTCGAAAAAGAACATGAAATATGTTTTTTTGCTAAAGCGATTCCTTTTTTGAAATTTCATGCAAAATTAGAAAAGAAATCAAGTAGATTATTTAAACTTTCGTCTGATTTGTTCGCATCACGTTATTTACAATGAATCTAGACAAAATTCCATGATTAGTGCGGTGTTCGATTACTTTAACTAAGTGTTAATATACAAAACTACTACCACCTAAAAACTCTCGTAATAAAGAAGTTGGAGGAATTTCGGTATCGTCGATGGTTTTAAAATAAGATAAAAAGATAAGAAGCCGTGCGGCCTCCGAATATTCTTTGCGATTTTCGGGCACTTGCTTTAATATGGGCTCGGCATATTTTTTTAACACGGCCAGTTCGTACAAAGTTGCTGAGTTAAACATCACATCGGCATTTTCCTGAAACGGAAAAATATTTTTCTCCTCCCCACGACGCACCGAAGGCCAGCGTTTTATTGTTTCGTAAGCCGGATATCCCCGATATTTGCTGTCGCGGGTCAATCTTCGTATCAAGCGGTTATCGGCAGTTGAGATATGTGTGTGCTCATCGAAAGAAATTTGTGTAAGCGCCGAAATAAAAATTTTAAAGGTATTTTGCGGTTTAACTTTTGTGAGCAAATCTGGATTCATCCCATGAATTCCTTCCACAATTAAAATATCGTCGGGTAATAATTTTAACGAACGATTATTTTGAGTGCGTTTCCCATTTTGAAAATCAAACTTGGGCAGCCGCACTTCTTGGCCTTCCATTATTTCGATTAATTGCTGATTAAAAAATTCAACATCGATAGCTTCGAGCGCTTCAAAGTCGTATTCTCCAAATTCGTCTTTTGGTGTATTTTCGCGATCGACAAAATAATCGTCCAACGAAATTTGATAAGGACGCATTCCGTTTACCGCTAACTGAACACCCAGTCTTTTACTAAAAGTTGTTTTTCCCGATGCGGAAGGACCGGCAACAAGCACCACTTTTACTTCGCCGTTTCGTGAGGATATTTGGTTGGCAATTTCGGCAATCTTTTTTTCCTGCAGTGCTTCCGAAATTTTTATAACATGCCCACTCTCATTGTTTAAGGTAAAACTATTCAGGTTTCCGATAGTGGAAACATTCAAAATCTCGGCCCAGTTTTTATGCTCCTGATAAATATCGAATAATTTCTTTTGCTCCTCAACTTTCCGAAGTTTATCAAAATGTTTTCGTCTGGGGATTTGTAACAATAATCCATTAAAATATTTTACCAAACCAAAATTTGTAATGTAACCGGTTGATGGAAGTAAATGACCATAAAAATAATTACCCAGATCTTTTAGAAAATATAGGTTCGAATACAAATTCCCTTGTTGTTCAAAAAGTTCGGCTTTATCTTCCAGACCTTGTTTGTTCAACACTTCAACCGCTTCTTCGGTAAGCATATCTTTTTTTACAAACGGAAGATTCTGACGTATGATGGACTGCATTTCTTGTCGAATCGAAAAAATATCGGATTCAGATATTTGGCTGCCAAAACCATTTATTTCGCAAAAATAACCGTTAGAAATCCCGTTCTGTATTGTTAAGGTAACTTCGGGAAAAACCTCACGAATTGCAGCGTATAACACAAAAATCAAACTTCGGACATACATTCGTACACCATCGGTATGTGAAACATCGAAGAACTCGATATGTTTGGGTTTGACCACGCAAAACGAAAGCTCCTTAACTTTATGATTTACTATTGCACCGCAAATGGTGTTTTCAGACTTTATTTTTAAATCTTTACTGATTTCGAGCAAGGAAGTGCCCAGTGGATAAACATGTGTTAAACCCGTATTCTTGCAAAATATTTCAACGTTCTTCATCAATAATAATTCCTGTTTTCTTTTGTAAATGTATCAAAAATTAAGGAAGCAGTAAATTGTTTTTGAGATGAGTTGATTTCGAATTGGCAATTAATTTGGCAAATAAAGAGACAAAGTACTTAGATTTGAAGTTTCCAATACCAATATTATTTTTGCAACTTGAAAAGTCGACTTCCTACTGATTAATTTTTAAGGGCTAATTCCTCTTTCAAAAATTTTGCGGTAAAAGATTTTCTGTTCTTTGCCACTTCTTCAGGAGTGCCAACACAGATTATTTCTCCACCATTTTTTCCACCTTCCGGACCAATGTCGATGATGTGATCGGCCACTTTTATGACATCCATGTTGTGTTCGATTACAATTACGGTATTTCCTTTGTTAACCAATTTATTGAGCACTTCGAGCAAAACACGGATGTCTTCGAAATGCAAACCTGTGGTTGGTTCATCTAAAATATAAATCGTTTTTCCAGTATCCCGTTTGGCAAGTTCCGAAGCGAGCTTAACACGCTGCGACTCTCCTCCCGAAAGGGTTGTAGACGATTGCCCCAAAGTAATGTAACCCAAACCAACATCCTGAAGCGTTTTTAATTTTATGGCAATCGAAGGAATATTTTCAAAAAACTCAACACCGGTATTTATGGTCATATCCAAAACATCGCTGATCGATTTTCCTTTGTAACGAACTTCGAGTGTTTCGCGGTTATAACGTTTGCCGTTGCATTTATCGCAATGCACATAAACATCGGGTAGAAAATTCATTTCGATGAGCTTTAATCCCCCACCCTGACACTCTTCGCAACGCCCGCCTTTTACATTAAACGAAAACCTGCCCGGTTTATATCCGCGTATTTTTGCTTCGGGCAGCTGCGCAAACAAACTTCTGATATCGGAAAAAACGTTGGTGTAAGTTACCGGGTTCGATCGCGGAGTTCGCCCAATAGGCGACTGATCGACACGAATGACTTTATCAATCAATTCCAAACCTTTTACCGACTTGTAAGACAGCGGATCTTTCAACGATTTATAAAAATACTGACTTAGAATGGGTTGTAAGGTTTCGTTAATCAATGTTGATTTTCCACTTCCCGAAACTCCGGTAACGCAAATAAATTTACCCAGCGGAATTTTTACGTTTACCGATTTCAGGTTATTTCCGGTACAACCTTTCAACTCCAAAACATCGGTTTTTCCGTTTCTTCTGACTTCGGGAATTTGAATCTGTTTTCGCTTATTTAAATAATCGGCTGTTAAAGTATTTGCCTTCAAGGCATTTTTTGGTTTTCCTGCAAAAACAATTTCGCCACCGTGCCGTCCGGCGTGTGGTCCCATATCTATTAAATGATCGGCATGCATCATGGTATCTTTGTCGTGTTCAACCACAACAACCGAGTTCCCCGAATCGCGCAATTGTTCGAGTGCTTTTATTAATTTCAAATTATCGCGGTGATGCAAACCAATACTTGGTTCGTCTAGTATGTACAAGACATTTACCAGTTGCGATCCAATTTGTGTAGCCAGCCGAATCCGCTGCGATTCTCCACCGGAAAGACTGCGTGCGGTGCGGTCGAGTGCGAGGTAATTTAAACCAACTCCCAACATAAATCCCAGACGATCGCGGATTTCTTTTATCACCTCGGTTCCGATTTTCCGCTGGCGTTCTGTTACCCGCTCTTCCAAACCATCAAACCAGTCGCCCAGTTCATTCAGATCTAATTTTGCTAGTTCAGAAATATTTTTGCCGTCGATTTTAAAATGAAGCGATTCCTTTTTTAAACGGTTTCCTTTACATTCGGGACACTCGGTAGTTTTCACAAACTGATTCGCCCATTTCTGTGCCGTTTTTGATGTATTCTCTTCGCGCTGACTATCGATGTATTTGATCACCCCATCGTAACTCATCATGTAATTCATGCTGGTGCCGAGTGGTGTGTTTTTTAGTTGAATGCGTTCGTTGGTTCCAAAAAGAACCGCCTGCAATCCTTCTTCTGAAATGTCTTTTACCGGAGTAGTTAAGGTAAAATCGTGTTTTTCACCTAGTGCTTCGATCTGCCAAAAAATCAACGAATTTTTATAGGGCCCGAGCGGAGCAATTCCTCCTTTCGAAATGCTTTTGTTTTTGTCGGGCATAATTTTATCCATGTCGATTTCGGTAACACGCCCTAAACCATTACATTTCGGACAGGCTCCTTGTGGCGAATTAAAAGAAAAATTATGCGGCGCCGGTTCGTTGTAAGAAATTCCGGTTGTCGGACACATTAAAAGCCGACTGTAATATTTGGCTTCCTGCGTATCGTGATCTAAAATCATTATCACCCCGCTACCTTGTTTCATAGCGGTTCTTACACTGTCTTTTAATCGGGTTGTACTTGTTTCGTCGACCTTTAATTTGTCGACTACAATTTCGATAAAATGGTTTTTATAGCGATCTACACGATGATTGTGTTTTATTTCAGTCACCTCACCGTCGATGCGTGCATGCAAAAATCCTTTGCGCAAAATCTGTTCAAAAAGCTCGCGATAATGACCTTTTCGTCCTTTTACTACCGGCGCTAAAATATTTATTCGTTTCCCTGAAAAATCGTTGTGAATAAGTTGAAGGATTTTTTCTTCGGTATATTTTACCATTTTTTCGCCCGTATTGTACGAAAATGCTTCACCGGCACGGGCATACAAAAGACGCAGAAAATCGTAAATTTCAGTTACAGTTCCGACGGTTGATCGGGGATTTTTTGTAGTAACTTTTTGTTCGATGGAGATAACCGGGCTTAATCCGGTAATTTTATCGACATCGGGGCGCTCCATATTTCCGAGAAATGAACGGGCATAAGCAGAAAATGTTTCGATGTAACGACGCTGACCTTCGGCATAAATTGTATCGAAAGCCAAAGACGATTTTCCACTTCCGCTTAATCCGGTAATTACGGTCAGTTTATTTCGCGGAATTTCAACATCGATGTTTTTTAGGTTGTGAACACGCGCCCCATGCACCACTATTTTTTCATCCGATTCTAAAACCTCAGCCTGTTTTTCTATTTTTTCTTTATTATTCTTCGTCATTCAAATTTCAAATTTTTCGTTGTGATTTTTTAGATCAGCTCACCTTTATTCAACAAACTTTGTTCATTTCCTTCCAAAACTTATTCCTTCAGCATTGGAATTTTAATCACATACTTTTTCTTTTTCGCGTTAACCAAATTTATTTCGCGTAACCAGGGATTAAAATCTTTTAGCATTTTATAGCTGATTCCGTGTTCTTTTGCAAAATCAGCAAAATTGTCAACCGACCCGCTAATCTCAATTTCTTTAACCGGAATGCTTGGATATTTTTCTTCTTCTGAAATAAAAAAGTTATAGCGATCAGGATTTTCAAGAATCAGTTTTAATGCAACAATCCGATAAACATATCTGGCCGTTTCGGTTGTAATCAGCAAATCGTAATAATCGTTTGTTTTTTGCCGTTCCACCTGACGGTTTATTCCGTTTACACCGCGGTTGTACGACGCAGCAACCAAAGCCCAACTGCCAAATTTTTCGTACGAATCTTTTAAATAATCGCAGGCTGCATAGGTTGCTTTTTCGATGTGATAACGTTCGTCGACCTCTGCATTAACTTCCAGACCAAAATCCTGAGCCGTTCCTTTCATAAACTGCCACAAACCAACAGCTCTGGCGGGTGAAACAGCACGCGGGTCTAAATTACTTTCTGCAACGGCCAGGTATTTAAAATCGTCGTGAATTCCCTGTTCTTTCAAAATAGGCTCAATGATTTCGAAATAACGTGGTGCCAGTTTGATAAAGCGTATGGTTTGCGAATGAAAATAAGCATTAGATAGTAATTCTTTATCGAGCGCTTCCCGCACATCAAAACGTTCTATAGGCATTGGTTCTCCGGCAAAAGAAACGGCATTCGGG
>JBNKOT010000166.1:0-3754 GCA_050294855.1 Draconibacterium sp.
GGTTGGACCTCGTGAACCCACAAAAACCAAATCGTCGGAATGCCAGTAAGTTTCCATAAATTTTTCGAGGTTTCCTTCGTTCCAGGCTTCAACTTGTTTGGCAAGCAAAGCGTTTATTTTTTCTATTTCCTTTTCTCCCGAATTTGCCGAGACCATTCCAGAAAAAGCCAACAGCAAAACAATAAAAATCGTTTTATTCATCACTTTCTTTTTTACGAATATAGCAAACAAAGGTCGTCTTAAGAAACAATGTTGAAATATGAACATTTTTCATTCTCAAACAGTTACTTTAAAAAAGGAACAATGAAAAAAATTAAAAAAGAAGAAATTAGTCAGGAAGTTTTTGATTTGTACGATCAGTATGCACACAATAAAATAGAACGCAGAGATTTTGTGCAGAAATTGTCGGCTTACGCGGTCGGCGGATTAACTGTTTCATCGCTTCTTGGTTTTATAATGCCCAATTATCAGGATAAAATTCAGATAAAAGCCGACGACGCACGATTAAACACCGAAACCATCGAATACGCTTCACCAAAAGGTGGTGGAAAAATTAATGCTCAACTTTCACGTCCGGTAAATGCTTCAAATAAATTACCCGGAATTGTTGTGGTTCACGAGAACCGTGGTTTAAATCCTCACATCGCCGATGTTGGACGCAGAGCTGCTTTACCCGGTTTTATTTCTTTGTCGCCCGATGCACTTACTCCGCTGGGTGGTTATCCGGGAAACAACGACGATGGCAGAACTTTGCAAAGTAAACGCGACAGGAACGAAATGCTGGAAGATTTTATTGCCGCTTTCGAAACCCTTAAAAACCACCCCGAATGCAACGGAAAAGTTGGTGTGGTAGGATTTTGTTTTGGTGGATGGATCTCGAATATGATGGCTGTTCGTGTACCTGATTTATTGGCAGCAGTTCCTTTTTACGGTGGACAGCCGGAAGATGAAGATGTACCAAAAATTAATGCAGCGCTACTATTGCAATATGCAGGCCTCGATACACGTGTTAACGCCGGATGGCCGGAATATGAAGCAGCGTTAAAAAAATACAACAAAGATTATGTCGCGTATATTTATCCCGATGTAAACCACGGATTCAACAACGATACTACGCCGCGTTACGATGCAGAAAGTGCAAATTTAGCGTGGACACGTACCATCGATTTTTTTAAAAAGAAACTGGTTTAGAATTTGGCAAAATAAAATTCCCCTCACTTTTACAATTGCAATTATTGTTGGTCTATTTTAGGGAAAAAAAGATTAAGGCCGACAATGTTGTGTTCGTTTTTTTTGAAGTAAATTATATCTCAATGCATTAGAATCCATTCAACAAATTACAGAAAGGGCTGATTTTGAACTAACTCAATGATTTTAGAACGGTAAATAAATTATATAGCTATACTTTTGCCGAACAACAATGATTTCAATAAATATAAGTTTGAAATAAAATTCGCTCACCACTTTTTTTTGCATAATATTTGTTGTTCCAAACAGAGTTGTTTACATTTAAACACGCAAAAATAAACGGTCTAAAAATCAACACACATCACGTAAATGAAACCCATAAAAATAAAAAAATCGATTACTTTTTTTCTAGCCATATTTTTTCTGATTTCTAGTTTCTCTTGTAGTATCGAAATTAAAAGCACCGGACCATCCTTTACTAAAAAAATAAAATCCAGTGAGAGCACATTGGCACAAACAGCAATGCACAATGATGATGTTGAACTTCAATTGGCTGCAATAAAAAAGCTGAACACCCAAAGTTCACTGGCGCACATTGCCATGCACGATAAGTCGGAAGAGGTGCGATTGGCAGCACTCCAAAAGCTGAACACCCAGAGCGCAATATCGCACATTGCACTGCATGACGATAATGAAGAAATAAGAAGCATAGCAATCGAAAAGTTAAATAGCCAAAGTACACTTACACACATTGCGCTGCACGATAAAAACAACGAAATCAGGAAGCAAGCGATTGAAAAGGTAAACAGCCAAAGTACGCTTTCGCACATCGCATTGCACGATAACGATGTTACGATAAGAAAAATGGCAATCGAAAAAGTAAATAGCGAAAGTACCTTATCGCACATAGCCATTCACGACAGAAGCACTAAAATACAGAAACTGGCAATTGAAAAATTAAATAGTCAGAGCACGCTGTCGCATATCGCCCTCAACGATAAAAATACAAGTGTCAGAAAATTGGCAATTAGCAAACTGAATAGCAAAAGCACCTTAAAACACATCGCTTTAAACGATAAAAACTCCGAAATTCGAAAACTGGCAATCGAGCGATTATAAGCGTATTTTACAAAGCTGTCGAAAATAAAACTCGATTAGGCCGGCAAAATAATTTCAAATCCAGATAACCACCTAATTATTAAAAAAAATTCTTAAAGTTGACTATCTCCGTGGCAGAACCAAGGAGTATTACGCCAACTTTATTTCGGACAAAAATCGAAAATCGAATTTTCTCTATTTCGCCGCGCTGTCTCAAACTCGGGACATCTCTCCGTCAGCTGACTAAAGAATTATATGGCCGCCCAAGGTAAAGCCCTCGAGGAATTCTTTTATTAAACAGAACAACACTTCAGCAAACTTTTCTTGCTTTTTGGTGTTATAGTTCAAAAATTACATCATGAAGCAAGCATATAAATTTTCTTTTTACTGAAGGAAAATTATAAGTGAGTTACATTGAATACAATTAAGAATTAACAATTTTAATGAGATGAAAAAATATCTGTTTATTGGACTTTTAATACTAACAGTTCTTGGAGTTAACGCACAGCAATCTTTTTACGACTTTAAAGTACTTGATATTGACGGAAACAACTTTGATTTATCGAGTTTAAAGGGCAAAAAAGTGTTGGTCGTAAACACCGCATCGAAATGTGGATTAACACCGCAATACGAACAATTGCAAAGTATTTTTGAAAAATATGGCGGCGATAAATTTACAATTATCGGATTTCCGGCCAATAATTTTATGAAACAGGAACCCGGAACCGACAGCGAGATTGAAGAGTTTTGCCAAAAAAATTATGGCGTTACTTTTCAGATGATGTCTAAAATTTCGGTGAAAGGCGACGACATGCATCCTTTATACAAATGGCTGACACAAAAAAGCCAGAACGGAGTTTTAGATTCTGAGGTTGCCTGGAATTTTCAGAAATACCTGATCGATGAAAATGGAAAACTTGTTGAAATGGTTTCACCCAAAGTAAAACCCGACGACGTAAAAATTATAAGCTGGATTACAGCCGAATGATTTAGCTTTTAAATTTAAGCTTCAATTTTACTTTCAACTTGTACCAATTCTCCTTCCATCGAGAAATCGGAAGCCCCGGTAATTATTACATCGGCAAAATTGCCGATTAGTTTTTTATCGTCGGAAGCAAAACGTATTATCAGTTTCCCTTCGGTGTGAGAAGTTAAATAACCTTCTTTCCGATCGGTGTTTCGTACCAAAACCCGAACCGTTTGCCCGATCATTCGGGTATTAAAAGGCAAATTATGTTTACGCAATTCTTCTGTTAAAATGTGCAGTCTTCGCTTTTTTTCGTCGA
The DNA here is from genome assembly GCA_050294855.1 of Draconibacterium sp. Taxonomy (GTDB): domain Bacteria; phylum Bacteroidota; class Bacteroidia; order Bacteroidales; family Prolixibacteraceae; genus Draconibacterium. The sequence continues at coordinate 3,573 of JBNKOT010000166.1, forward strand.
TCGGAATGTCGTCGACCCAACGGTGACTTGTTGCTCCCGGGCGTGGCGAATAGATTGCCGTATACGACATATTAAATTTAAATTCTTCCATTGCAAGTCGAGTCTTTTCGAACTGTGCTTCGGTTTCTCCGGTGAAACCAACAATAATATCCGTAAAAATGGTAGCCTGCGGAATTAAGCGA
>JBNKOT010000167.1:0-2298 GCA_050294855.1 Draconibacterium sp.
CATAATTTAAATCCTTCATAAACAATTGGGTAGCTTTAAAAATTAGTATTCAAGTTTTTAAACTTGGCTGATTCAATAAAAAAACTATATTAATACTGTTGTTTGTTGATATTAATTCAGATCGGTTTAAAAATGACCTGATTTTAACAACAGACATTTAATTTTTCAAAAGTAATAATATTCTGTAAAGGCATTCTGTGGTCTGCAGAAGGGTTATTTGTAACTTTGAAATTATAACATTTAATTTCGGGGGAATGTTTTTTTTGAAAAATAAAAAGTTTCAGAAATAAAATAACCAAGAAAATAAACGATAATATATGAGTAAGATACACATTGTTTCAAATCGATTACCCCTTAGTATAGAACGGAAAAACGAAGGCTTGGTTTTAACACCAAGTGTGGGAGGACTCGCAACCGGAATGCGTTCAATTTACAAAGATTTTGGCGGGAAATGGATTGGTTGGTCGGGGATTGATTCTGATGATCTAACCAAAAAGAATAAAGCGGAAATTGATGAGATATTAGTGGATGAAAACTGTTTGGCTGTTCATTTAACAAAGGAAGAGATAAATCTTTACTACGAAGGATTTAGTAATAATGTAATATGGCCATTGTTTCACTATTTCTCGCAATTCATCGAATATAATTGGGAGTACTGGGAAGCCTATAAAAGTGTGAATCAAAAATTTGCAGATAAAACACTGGAAACACTAAATGATGGTGATACAATTTGGATTCATGATTACCAGCTTTTACTCGTTCCCGAGATGATAAAAGCCAAGAAGCCCGGAGTTACCATTGGTTTTTTTCTACATATCCCATTTCCATCTTATGAGGTTTTCAGAACATTGCCATGGCGTAAAGAATTAATAATGGGAATGCTTGGTGCCGATTTGATCGGTTTTCATACCTACGATTATGAACGGCACTTTTTTAGTTCGGTTCGAAGATTGCTAGGATACGAAATTACATTTAATCAAATTCATTTGGAAGATCGCATAATTATGGGCGATGCATTTCCGATGGGTATCGACTACGAAAAGTTTAGCAATAAGGCCAAAGAATTGTTACAAAAAACAGCCCAGGAGAAATCCGATTTACACCGCGAATTAGAAAAATACTTTCTCGTTTCACCCGATCGTAAGTTAATTTTATCCATCGATCGATTGGATTATTCCAAAGGTATTCCGAACCGATTACGGGGTTTTGAAATTTTCCTTGAACGTTATCCACAATTTAGGAATAAGGTTACTTTAATCATGCTGGTTGTTCCATCGCGAAGTGAAGTGGAACAATACAAACTGCTTAAAAGTGAAGTTGATGAATTGGTAGGCAGAATTAACGGAAAGTTTGGAGGAATAAATTACACTCCGGTGTGGTATTTCTTTCGTTCTTTACCATTCGATAATCTGATTGAATTGTACAGTAATTCTGATGTAGCATTGGTTACTCCTGTTCGCGATGGAATGAATCTGGTTGCAAAAGAATATATCGCTTCACGTGTGAATCAAACCGGAGTGATGATAATTAGCGAAATGGCGGGAGTTTCGAAAGAAATGGGAGAGGCCATCACTATTAACCCAAATAACGAAGCGGAAATTGCAGAAGCCATTTTTCAGGCATTGATTATGCCATTGCAGGAACAACGCGAACGCATGCAGTTTTTACAAACACGAATTAGTCGTTACAATGTATTTAAATGGGCCGAAGAATTTATTAAAGCTCTAAAAAAAGTGGAAAGTATTCAACAGAATTTTCTGGCAAAATTAATTACACCTTCGGTACGGAACGATATCGTTCGACAGTTTAGTGCTGCAAAAAAAAGAGCCATATTTTTAGATTACGATGGTACTTTGGTTGGATTTAAAAACGATCCTCAGGCGGCTAGTCCCGATAAAGCACTTCATGAATTATTAACAAAATTAGAAGAAGATAAACGAAATACAGTTACAATTATTAGTGGACGCGACCGCAAGACACTGGATAAATGGCTCGACAATCACAACGTAAACCTGATTGTTGAACACGGAGTTTGGATGAAAAATTTAGGCGGAGATTGGCAAATGGCTGACACGATTAACAGTGATTGGAAACCTTTAATCCGACCAATTATGGAAACATATGTCGACCGGACTCCCGGAACTTTTATCGAAGAAAAAAATTATTCATTGGTTTGGCATTATCGCAAGGCTGAACCTGAACAAGGAGACCTTCGCGCCAATGAACTGAAAGATGAATTGAGAAATATGATTGCCAACGATAACCTGGAAATAATGGAAGGTAATAAAGTAATTGAGG
>JBNKOT010000168.1:0-27190 GCA_050294855.1 Draconibacterium sp.
CGTTTTCTGAACGCCCCTAAAAAGGGTTTGCAAATGTAGAAATATTATTTTAATATCTAAAAAATAAAATGCGCAATTTTTAAAATTTATTTACTTTTGAGTTTTTCCTTGTATTTCTCTAGCTGTTTACGCAACGCATCTATCACTAAATCAACTGCTTCCTCGAAAGTATCGGCTTGTTTTTTTGCGAACAAATAACCGTTAGAAGGTATCGAAACTTTCATTTCTGCAACTTTATTGTTTGACGACTCTGGCTTTAAAACCTTCAATGTCACCTCACAATTGATAATCCCACCAAAAAAAGTATCCAGCTTTTTTACTTTTTTATTTACAAAATCCACTAGTTTCTGATCTGCATTAAAATGCACCGTATTCATTTTTACTTCCATAATAAAAAATGTTTTTAACCCCTAGGGTGGGCTTGTTTATAACTACTTAACAGCTTCTCGAAAGTTGTATGTGTATACACTTGCGTTGCTGATAAATTTGAATGTCCCAATAATTCTTTTACCGCATTTAAATCGGCACCTTTATTTAACAAATGCGTCGCATATGAATGCCGAAGTACATGTGGACTTCTTTTTTCTAATAAGGTTACTTTTGAAAGATTTTGTTTTACGACTCTGTATATTAATTTTTCGTAAACAGGTTTTCCTTTTTCTGTAACCAATAACCGTTCTGATTTACCCCCTACAGTTTCCTCTCTAAGTTTAACGTATAACGCCAACAATTTGTTGATGCTTTTTGGATAAGGTATAATTCTCTCTTTGTTCCGTTTTCCAAGTACACGAATTAAATATTCTTTTGTATCAAAGTCGGTATCTTTTAAACCCAGTAACTCCGAAAGTCTGATTCCTGTCCCATACAATAAATATACGATTAGTTTATCTCTAATCCCACAAAAATCGTCATCAAAAAATCCGTCATCCAACAAATGATGCAAATTGTTTTCTTCAACAAAATTTGGTAATTTTTTTCTGATTTTGGGAAGTGGTAAACCAACCGCAGGATTAATCTCAACTACTTGCTCCTTCATTAAAAATTTAAAGAAAGACTTTAATGTGGTAACTTTTCTGCTGACCGACCGTGGCGACAGATCATGCTCCATTAACGAAACAATCCATCCTCGCACCAGAGTACTATCTACCGTTTTAACACTAAATTCCCCGATCATCTTAGTACAATATTGCACAAACTGATCGAGGTCATTTGTATATGCCACCACCGTATGCGAAGAAAATCTCTTCTCATACTTTAAATAGTTGATAAACGATTCCTGATAACTCATTTAATTATCTCACAAAAAACAGGAACCACTTTTGAATTAATCTTCCTGTTCCTGTAATCCTTGAACGTAGATAGCTTTTTTCAACTCTTCTCTTCTTTTGATCGAAGGTTTTGTATACTTTTTACGTTCGCGTAATTCTTTGATCACACCTGTTTTTTCGAACTTTCTCTTGAACCTTTTAAGAGCTCTTTCAATATTCTCGCCTTCTTTTACCGGAATAATTATCATTTCCTATCTATTTACTTTGTAAAATTGAGGCGCAAATTTAGAAATTATTCGTTGCATTTCAAATTTAAAGCAAATAAATTATATTTCCTACGACTGAATTTTAAATTTTATTATTCAATGGCAAGTAAGATAGGGTTTTATTTTTACGAATTCGGGGGTACTCCAGCCCGTAAGCAACTCAATGTCAGCCACATTATTAAATGCCCCGTTCTTATCTCTAAACTCGAGCAGCGCATTCACCTGCTGTTTATTGATATAAGGATGTTTTAACAAATCATTATATTCTGCAAAGTTTATTCGGATTGGCGTAATTAGAGTTTGATCGACACTAATCGAATTTTTTAATTGCAAATAGGTTTCTTCCGGAAAATTGTAGACTTCGAGCAATTGATCTTTGGTACAAAAACCACCCAGCAACTTCCGATATTTTAGAATTCGTGATGCAAATACCGGCCCGATTCCGTTTAGCGAAATTAATGCGAGCGAGTCGGCTCCGTTTAATTCAATATTCACAGGAACAATTTTTATATTATTTTCTGCCTGCGTTAACGGTTTTTCTAGCTCGATGCATTTTTCGATGGATAAAAAGAAAGCCGAATCGATGCCATAAATCTTAAGTAAATCGGTTTTTTGTTGAAATACTCCACCTTTATTGCGATAGCTAACTAAGTTTTCAGATTGAAAATGCGAAAAACCAAAATTCATAAGTTCTTCTTTTTGCGCTTTGTTCGGATTAAAAGTCGCTTTGTCTGTTTTTATTTTTTTTAATTTTGTTGTTTGATTTGATATGGGTTTGGGTTTGATTTCTTTTTTAACGGAAATAAAAGGTTCAACAAGCAAATAAACAGAATCAGTCATTCCATATATTTTTTTCAAATCGCTGGCGACATAAAATTTTCCACCTGCATTTCTGAAGTTTAAAATGTTTTGTTTTACAAACCGAGGCAGAGCCAACGAATCGAGTTGAATTTCGGAAATAACATTCGGGTCAAAATAAAAAAGAGACTCGCTCCTCTCCTTTTCAGCAAAGGCAGATTCCATTTCATTTATTAATTTTTCGGCTTCAGTAGAATCGAAAATGGCTTGAGTATGAACTTTATCGAAAATGAAATTTGAAATTAATACAATTAGAATTAGAGCACTTAATATTAAAAACGCATTTCGGTCCGATCGCGAATATTTATTAAGCTGCTGTAAAATTTGTTGAAAGGGATTACGCATTAATATTTAGAGTAACTTTTAAATCAAAACATTACCCTAAATTATTAAAAATAAGCACCATCACCAAACCGAAAATCAAAAGCTGATCTCCCTGGGTCGAAAATTTTTAATTGAAATTCAACAATCCAACTTTATTCATAAGAACAATTGCAATTGCAATAGGAGCAACAAATTTTACCAGAAACATAAAGGATGACAAAAGTATTCCGGATAGTTTTCCACCATTTGCAACTTCTTCCTGCACTTTTTTTCTACCAAAAATCCAACCAACAAATACGGCAATAAAAAGACCTCCAATTGGCAATAAAAGATTAGCCGAAATCCAATCCATTAAATCGAATATATTCAGTCCAAAAAAGGTGACCGGAGATAATACGCCCATCGACAATGAGCACAATACACCAAGAATCGAAATCAAAATGGTTGCTAAAACAGTTGCACTTTCCCGCCCCATTTTAAATTCTTCTTTAAAATAGGCGACTACAACTTCAAGAATCGAAATCGATGATGTGATTGCAGCAACCGTCAACAATATAAAAAACAAAATTGCAAAGATGAATCCGCCTGGCATTTGATGAAATACATTTGGCAATGTTATAAAGATTAATCCGGGTCCTTGACTGGGTTCTATTCCAAAAGCAAATACTGCAGGAAAAATTGCTATGCCTGCTAAAATTGCAATCACAGTATCGGCAATCGTAACATTTAGAACTGTACGTACCAAATTATTATTTTTCTGAATATAAGAACCATAAGTAATTAATGTACCCATTCCTAAACTGAGTGTAAAAAATGCATGCCCGAGTGCACTTAAAATTCCATCTCCGGTGAGCTTCGAAAAATCGGGTTTAAAAAGGAAAAGTAATCCAGCTTTTGCACCTTCAAGTGACACCGATTTTACACACAATACAATTAATATTACAACAAGTAATGGCATTAAAATCTTAGTATATTTCTCAATTCCTTTTTTAACTCCAATAATAACAATTGCGCCGGTAGCGAGCATAAATACAAGTTGTAAAATAACCGGTTTAATCGGCGATTCAATTAAAGTTGTAAATAGCGCATTAATTTCGTCCGGATTTTTATTTGAAAAACCATCTTGAATTGCAAGAATAATGTACTGAATGCTCCACCCTGCAACAACACCATAAAACGATAAGATTAAAAAAGCAGCACTCACACCTAATATTCCAATATACTTCCAGGGAGTACCTGGCGCTAATACTTTAAATGCACCAAACGCATTTCGTTGCGATTTCCGACCAATAATTAATTCGGAGAGCATTACAGGTAATCCAATGGCAACAATAAATGCCAGATAAACAAACAAAAAAGCGGCACCTCCATAAATTCCAGCGATGTACGGAAACTTCCATATGTTACCTAAACCAACTGCAGAACCTGCTGCCGCTGCAATTACACCAAACTTAGAACCGAATGAATCTCTTAGTTGATTTTTTTCTGACATACGAGAAAGTATAAAATTGAAATAAATTTGCGGTTAAAACTTATGTTTTAACAGATAATGTGCCCAAAAATGCAAAAAAAATAATTCATGCAAAAAGAAAGGCGAAGTAAAAAACAGAAAGTTTTAAAAAGGATAGCCAATTGCAAACGATAATGTAAAATCGCTGCTATGGAATGGCCGGGTTCCAAGGATCCAACCGCGATTTTCTTCCTCTGCCGGATCGCGAAGTTTCATTCCTCCATCGATTCTTAAAATAAAGTAATTCAGATCGAAACGAACACCGGTTCCGGTGCCAAAAGCAATTTGTTTATAAAAGCGATTAAACTTGAACAAGGCACCTTCGCGATTATCTCTTTGATTGATTGCCCAAATATTTCCGGCGTCAAGAAATAAAGCCCCTTCCAAAAAATTTGTCAGTTTAAAACGGTATTCAAGGTTGGCTTCCAATTTAATGTCCGACGATTGATTTGGATAAGCACCTTCGGGTGTTTTATACGATCCCGGACCAAGCGAGCGAACCTGCCAGGCTCTGATTCCGTTTGCACCACCGGTAAAATATTTCTTTTCGAACGGTAAAATATCAAAATTCCCAAACGGGATTCCAACGCCCACAAAAGCACGGGTTACAATCGAATTGTAATCGTCTAACTGCTGTCCGTGACTGATCTCGAAATCGGTCTTTACATATTGCGCAAAACGTGTATTAAATACTTTATGATACTGCGTTTCGGTATTCGTGAATGTGTCGATTGCTGTAACTTTGGGTCGATTAAAAGCTTCAGAAAAAGCCCAAAGTGTGCTACCCGCCGATTCGATATTAAACTTAATGTATGTATAATTCCTTTTCAGGTTAATATCTTGATTATTAAAAACCAGCGAATAATTCATCGCCCAAATCAGGTGATCGGTAAAACTACTTTTAATGTACAAATCTTCAATCGACTCTATAAAATCAGGATCGTATTCCGAAACCAATACATTATTCAAATCCAGCAAATTCCAGGTGTGTCGTATATCTTTCGTTGTTTTCCAATCGTAACCAAATTTAAAATTCGAAATGGTGCGTGTATATTCCGGCCGTTTCTGATAATTGTATCCTACAGTAATTACCGTTTTTGGGAGAAAACGTTCGAAGTCGTTGATGAAATTACCCGGGCCCAAAAGTTTTGGAATTATCAGAGTTGACTCAACACCCAACTCGCGCGTGTTAAAATAATTCGACTCGCCTTTTATTACCCGATGCAATCTTTCTGTTGCTCCTTTAAACCGGATTTGAAAAAGTTCGGCTCCTTTAAATAAATTCCGGTGCTGATAACTCAGATTTCCTGCAACTCCAAAATTTCCCGAAGTATTTGTTCCTTCAATATCGAACGAGGTGGTTTGTTTACTGAGTGGAGCCAGGCGAATATGCGCATCGAGCAAATTCGATTCACGACCTGCAGGCGGTTCAGAAAATTGTATATCGACAAAGCGGAACTGGCGCAAACGTGTAAATGCATAGAACGTTTTATCCACCTCGCTACTGCTATACAATGTGCCTTGTTTTAACAACATGGTTCGATCGAATAAATCCGGTGGATAATTAACTTCTTTGAATCGGTATACGGTAACATTATCCCATTTTAAGGTATCCGAAAATGCAGTAATTGTGTCTCTGCTCGCTGTAACCGGTGTATTTCCGGGCAATACCGAAAAATAAAAATTATTAAGCCGGTAAGGCGTTAAGGTTTTTATCGAATCTTTTGGAGTTCTTTTTAGCGGACTGACAAATAAATCGATGGCAACTTGTTTCGAAACTAAATTACTGTCGGCAAGAAAATGAATATTATCTTTCGAAAAATAAAAATATCCGTTATCACGAAAAAGATCTACAATATTGAGCTGTTGTTGTTCCAGGTCGTAAACATCAAACGGATCGCCGGGTCGTATTTTTTTCTTATCGAACTTGTTAAAGTATAACGATTTTAGCGCAGTGTCTTCGATGTGGTAACGCACATCGCTGATCTTGTACAAATCGCCCGATTTGATCCGGTATTTAATATTTACTCTTCGATTTTTTTCGTTGAAAACAATTTCATCGTCCACTCTCGCCCGGTAATAACCTTTGTTATTCATGTACTGCACCAACTGACTCTCCGAGCGTTCCGACAAAATCTGATTGTATATTTGTGGAGGTTCGCCAATTCTTTTTAACCAATCGTCTTCCTTTTTTTTCGACGACAAATTATACAGCATTAAATGAAATTTTGCAAACCCAAGAATTTTATAGTTTTCTTTTTGCCGCACAAAAGTTTTTGCTTCGGCTTTATCGATTTCGGGATTGTCGATTACCACCTCAACCTTGTTGACGAGGTACTCTTCTTTGGGAACAAATTTTACTTGCGAGCACGAAAAAAGAAACAATGCAACAATTGTAATTGCAACATTCAAAAAACGCATTCTTTTTCCTCCAATTTTTATCTTCAACACCCAAACTTTTATTCCGTAAAAATAACGAAGTGTTTTCTAAAGAAACAGTAACTTTACTTCAATTATTTTAATGAATGTAATTTTTATTAATGATCAGCAAAAGTACGATAAAACTTATAAAATCTCTAGCTTTAAAAAAGTACAGAGTTAAAGAAAATTTGTTTTTGGTTGAAGGCGATAAAAATGTAGCGGAAGTTTTAAAATCGGAGTACCATGTCGAGCAACTTTTTGCCACCAAAAATTTTATAGCAAAAAATGGCGATGCAGTTGGAAATGCAAAATTTGTGCACGAAGTAGAACAGAATGAAATAAAAAAAGCAAGTTTATTACAACACCCACAAAACAGCTTATCGATTTGCATTTTGCCAAAACCTCCCGACTTCCCGGAATCGTTAAACGAAAACCTTTCTGTTTATTTAGATGAAGTTCAGGATCCGGGAAACCTGGGCACCATTATTCGTATTTGCGACTGGTTTAATATCGAATATCTTTTTTGTTCGCTCAACACCGTCGACATGTACAATCCGAAGGTTATTCAGGCAAGCATGGGAAGTTTTAGCCGTGTGAAAGTAATTCGAAGTGATTTTGATGCTGTTTTACAATTGGCAAAAACTACAGCAACTCCAATTTTTGGAGCTTTTTTAGAGGGGCAAAATATTTATAAGAAGCAATTGCCAAAACGAGGGCTGCTGGTTGTCGGGAACGAAGGCAGCGGTATTGGAAACGACATCAAAGCTGTGATCGACAAAAAAATTAAAATCCCCGAATTTAAAACCGAAACAAGTGGTGCCGAGTCGTTAAATGTTTCGGTGGCTACAGCAATTATCTGTTCCGAATTTAAACGACAAAATTTCGTATAAAATTATTCGAAATGAAAGGAGAGTGTAAAAATATTCGATTTTAGATTTTTAATCGATTGCGCATAATACAGTCGCTGTGTTGAAGCCGGTAAATCACCCAACTGATCGTTTAAACCTAAACTAACTTTTGCTTCGACCGAGAAGCGGAAAAACGGAAAATAATGATCCCAACCTGCACCAAATTCAGCGTAAAATCCACCGCTTTTTAATTTCACCAAATCTTCTTGTGCCGTTCTCGAAATGTCTTGCCGGAACGCAGCACCAAAAATCACATAAGGTCGGTCGTTATTAATTCGGTGTGCTTTGTATTTGATTAAAAGCGGGAAATCTAAGAATGTCGATTTTATCGAATAGTAATCCATGGGTTCATAATAGTTAATATCATAAACCAAAACATTATACCTCAATTTTCGCTCACCAAATGACATCCCGGGCAGAAACCGCAGGTTCAGATCGTTAGTTAAACGCAAACTCGAAATAATTCCAACCGTAAATCCAGGTACAATTTCAGGAACATCCGACCGGATAATACTTTGTCTTGTAACCGCTTCAGGAGGATTTGGATAAGGAATAAATTCGGGATTTTCTCCGATTGGATTATAATTTAACACATTAAAATCCAAGGCATTCACACCAAGCGAAAATCCAAAATGAATACGTTTGTCGTCAAAAGTGGTGAGGAATTTCACCTTTTGCTTTTGTGCAAACAAGTTCGAAACCAGTAATAAAAATAATATGGCTGCTAAATATTTTTTCACTTAGATTTTACTTACTCTGTTTTTCAAAACAATAAATTAACATTTTTATTGCCCATTCCTTTAATTTGCAGATTTAAAAGCCTCGTAAATCGATGCGATCCCAAAAGTTTGCGGATAGCACTTGTTTTTTTCAAATCCCACGTCTGCTAAAATAGTTAAAAAACTTTCACCATCAGGAAATTCATTCACCGATTCGGGCAAATACGTATACGCATTACTATTTCTTGAAACCAAACGTCCGACCAAGGGTAATATTTTTGTAAAATAAAATTTATACAATTGTTTAAAAGGTGCTTTTTGTGGTTTTGAAAATTCGAGCACCATAAACTTACCACCGGGTTTTAGCACCCTTAATATTTCGGACAATCCTTTTTCCAGATTCTCAAAATTTCGTACCCCAAAACCCACTGTTGCAGCGTCGAAGTGATTATTGTTAAAAGGCAGGTTTTCAGAATCTGCTTTTAAGAGTTTAATCTTTTTTGTTAAGTTTTTCTGTACTATTTTTTTTCGTCCAACTTCAATCATTCCTTCCGAAATATCGATTCCCGTAATCTGCACATCACCCAATTTTGCAAGTGCCACGGCAAAGTCGCCGGTTCCTGTGGCAATGTCTAAAATGGTTTTGGGTTGGTGAACCGCAAGTTTTTTCACTGACTTTTTACGCCATACTTTATCGATGTTGGCCGAAAGCAAGTGATTCAAAAAATCGTATTTTGGAGAGATATTATCAAACATCTCCTCAACCTGACCTTTTTTAGATTTAGCTGAGTTTTTATTCGGAAGTGCTGCCATTAAGCTCCAACAGTCATTTTATCGATGTACCCAAACGACTCGTCGTCGATTCTTATTTCACCTTTTGTTACATGACCTAAAGTAAAAAACGGCACATTCATATCGGAAAGTGCATCAACAAATTCGTCCTCTTTTCCAGAATCAACGCCAACAATTACGCGTCCCATTGCCTCACCAAATAAAAACGAATCCATTCTTATTTCCGCAGCTGTTGTAATATCGAATCCCAGATCGTTCGGAATTGCAGCTCTGAGCAGAGTAAAGAACAGACCTCCTTTTCCAACCGGACTTGCACTTTCAATTAATTTTTCTTCGTGCAATTTCTTAAGTGCCAGTTGAATATTTATTTCGTCATCGATGTTAAAAGCCGGAAGTGGCGAATCGGAAACATTATGATAAAATTCAAGGTATTCAGAAGAACCAATATCTTCAATATTACGTCCGATCAGAAAAATCTGATTTCCTTTTTTCTTGAAGGTATGTGTTGTTATGTTTTCGTTGGTCAAAACTTTTCCGATCATGCTCACAATAATGGTTGCAGGAACCGGTCCGTGTTCGGTAAAATGATCGAATCTTATTTTTCGGTTGGAAACTTTCAGATTAAATTTTCCAGCAGCGTTCTCCAATCCTTTTTTTGCACCCGAAGCAATAAATTGTCCATTTGGATCGCCAAAATTAATGTGATATAACATAGCACTCAACGCAATTGGATTTGCACCCGAACAAAGCATTTTTCGTGCTGCTCTCGAAATTAAAATTTCAGTAGCTTTTTGAGGATCATTTTGCAAATGATGATGAAATGCATGCGTGCTCATTGCCATTTTGTTCCCGTTTGCATCGACATCAAACAATCCGCTTTCATCTGTATCACTGTCGCCAATAGAATCGACAGAAATATTTGATTCACCAAAATCGTTGAAATAATTGATACTCGACAAATTTGGATTCACCATTAACGAATAGATCACATCTTCAATGTTCTCCGGTTCAGGAATTGAATCGATCGTAAATTCCTTTTCTGTTTCAACAACTTCACTCATAATGCTATTCTATTTGATAAATATGCGAAAGCAAAGGTAATTAAGTACACGATTTTTCCATAAATTTTGATGTTTTTTTTAATTTCGGGAAGAATTATAAAACATAAACGATGAATCGAATAGCCTTAATTTCGGGTGCTACAGCAGGTATTGGCGAAGCAACTGCTCATTTGTTGGCACAAAACAATTATCAACTCATTTTAACGGGTCGAAGAGAAGAAAAATTAGCACTGTTAAAAAAGGAGATTCAAAAGAATTCAGGTGCTGAAGTGCTTACATTAAATTTCGATATCAGTAGTTTAGAGGAAACACAAAAAGCAATTGGTAGTTTGTCGGATAAATGGAAAAAAATTGATGTACTGATCAACAATGCAGGACTTGCAGTTGGATTTAATACTTTACAGGAAGGTGTTATCGACGACTGGGAAAGAATGATTGACACCAACATAAAAGGACTTTTGTATCTCTCGCGAATTGTTTCTCCCATAATGATAGCGCGCGAAAAAGGACATATTGTAAATATCTCGTCGATTGCAGGTAAAGAAACCTATCCCTCTGGAAACGTTTATTGCGCCACAAAACATGCGGTACAATCGCTCACAGAAGGAATGCGGATGGACATGCTAAAACACGGAATAAAAGTAAGCTCGGTGAGTCCGGGTGCAGTAGAAACCGAATTTTCGCTTGTACGCTTTAAAGGCGACAAAGACAAAGCCAAACAAGTATACAAAGGGTTTACTCCGCTGTTTGCACAAGATATTGCAGAAACCATTTTGTTTATAATAACGCGCCCACAACATGTGAATATAGATGATGTATTGGTAATGCCGACTGCCCAGGCATTTTCGCGCGACATTCACCGAACAGAAAACTGATCAATTTAATTAAATTTGTAGTCTGAAAATCAAAAAATGCCCGAAGCGATAATTATTACACCCGTTAAAGATTCGTTGGAAACAACAAAACTTACCATTGAAGCAATTGCTGCTAATAAAGGAGAATTTGAATATTACGTTTTTAATGATTTTAGCCAGCCAGAAACAAAAAATTATTTGGATGATGCTAAAAACAAATTCAATTTTAAGGTTATTCATTTAGAAGATATTACTTCCAATCCTTCGCCAAACTATAAACTGGTGCTCGAAATGGGTCAGAAAATGGCAATGGAAAAGAAGTGCCCTTTAATTCTTGTCGAATCGGATGTAGTTGTAAAAGCCGATACTTTCGAACAATTGTTAAAAATTGTCAGCGCCGAAAAGAATGCGGGAGTTGTTGGCGCTATTACAGTCGACAAATCGGGTCAATACAATTTTCCTTACACTTTTGAAAAAGAAAAAAGTAAAGCGGTGGTTAATACTCCTCATAGTTTGAGTTTTTGTTGTACGGTACTCACTAACGATTTTTTACAGGAGTTTGATTTTCATTCGCTTTCACAAAAAAAAGACTGGTACGATATTTACATCAGTCGCCAATCGAAAAAATTGGGTTTTAACAACTACCTTGCAAAAGGTGTTGAAGTGCTTCATCTTCCCCACTCCAGCCGCCCCTGGAAAAATTTGAAATACAAAAATCCTGTATTGTACTATTTTAAAAAAATCTTTAACAAACGCGACCGAATATAAATGCCACAACGTAAATTATACAATCGTTTTAAAATTGTTGGTCACCTCCTTTTTTGGCTGGGCAGTATCAGTTTGTTATCATTAATATTTTCGTTTTATCAGGATGGAATCCATATCGACCTGGTTTTTAAAGCGCTGGTTACAAACATTGGATTTGCCATCGCCGTTTATGTCAATCTTTATATGCTGGTTCCGCGCTTGCTGAAAAAGAAAAACTATATTTTCTATTTTTTCTGGCTAATTGTATTGTTGTCATTTTCCAGTTTATTGATACAGTTTCTATTTATTGTTCCGCTGCACGGTCTTTTTAAAGGAACAAGTCAGTTTTTAGCTTTTAATTCGACCTTGCATTCTGCCTTTTTCTTTGCAACCTTAATTTATGTACTTACCACTTCGTTTCTGAAATTTATAAAAGAATGGCTGGCAATGCAGGATCTTAATTTAAAGCTGGCAAAAAGCGAACGGCAAAAACTTGAAGCCGAACTAAAATCGTTAAAAGGACAACTGAATCCACATTTTCTTTTTAATTCGTTAAATAACATTTATTCGCTGGCCCTGAGTAAATCTGATAAAGTCCCGGAACTAATACTCAAACTTTCGGATTTGATGCGCCATATCATTTACGAATCTAAAGAAAATTATATTTCGCTTGATAAGGAAATCGAATTTGTCGACAATTTTATTGCTTTGCAAAAGATCCGGATTTCGGATCAAACTCAAATTTCGTATACCATATCCGGCGATGTTCCATCGGGCAAAATCGCTCCTCTATTGTTCGAACCTTTTATCGACAATGCATTTAAACACGGATTACCCGGGACAACAGATTCCGATTTTATTTCGATCAATATCGACTTTTGTCAAGGAGATTATATCTGTTTTAAACTCGAAAATAATTTTGAATCGACTGAAAACTGGAATAATAAAAATTCAGGAATTGGTATCGAGAATGTAAAACAACGTTTAAAATTTCTTTATTCAACCGAAGAATACGATCTAAACATAAAAAAAGAAAAGCAGATTTTTTCAGTCTTGTTAAAGCTAAAAATAAAGTAATATGAAAATACGCGCATTAATTGTCGACGACGAACCTCTTGCTCAGAATGTTATTGAACAATACGCTAATAAGTTGCCCGATCTGTCTATAGTCGGCAAATGCAACGATGCCATTTGTGCACATCATTTTTTACACGAAAACCAAGTCGATCTTCTTTTTCTCGATATAAATATGCCCAAACTTTCGGGCATTTCATTTCTGAAGAATTTAAAAAATCCGCCTCTTGTTATTTTTACAACAGCTTATTCGGAATATGCGTTGGAAGGATTTGAACTAAATGCCATCGATTATTTAAAAAAACCTTTTTCGTTTGACCGCTTTTGCAAAGCCTATTTTCGTGCCGAGGAATTATTCCATCTAAAAAATGCATCAAAAGAAACTGCAACTTTGGAAAATGGAGCTGACTTTATTTTTATTAAAGCCGATAAAAAAATGGTAAAAGTAAAATTCTCCGAAATTCTTTATATCGAGGGTTTAGGCGATTATATTAAACTTCACTTAAGCGATAAAAAACTGGTTACTAATCTTTCGATGAAAAAAGTATTCGAACTTTTACCTGAAAAGGACTTTTACAGAACTCACAAATCATTTATTATTTCCTTGGATAAAATCGAATCGGTTGAAGGGAATATGACCAAAATAAACAATACAAAATTACCCATTGGAAATAGTTACCGACAGGATTTTATGAAATTTATTAAAAACTACCTGGCCGAATAAATCCTAAAAATCAAAACCTTGTTCTCTAATCGTTTTTAGCATTTTTGAGGAAAAGAATTCGTTATCGGTCTTTTTGTACCTCACATTGGTAAAAACCTGTGCTAAGCGCTCTAAACCGTTCTCTTTCACAAACTGCTTTGACGAATCAAGATTCTCTTTTAATTCATACAATTTGTCAATCTCATCGTTTGTATAATCCTTGTACTCCTCAGAATGGATAATTCCATTGAGTGAAATCCGATCGGTCAACTCCTTTTGTTCATCCGGATACCCCATAGCAATGGTAGTAACCGGGAATGTTAGTTTAGGGAGTTTTAATAGCTCGATGTGCTCTGCAGCATTGTAGGCCGTTGTTCCTAAATAACAAATTCCAAGTCCGTTCTTTTCGGCTGCAATACAAATGTTTTGTGCAAATAAAAGAGCATCGATGCTGGCGGTATAAAATGAAAGAAAGTTGTTATACCCTGGCTCTGCCTTATTCATTTTACACCACTTCGTGAAACGATTAAAATCAGCAATGATTGTTAATAATACAGGTGCATTTTTTGCAAGCGGCTGATTAAAGTGAAGTGGCGCTAATTGTTCTCGTTTATACGCGTCTTTTGTAACAACCACACTATACAATTGCATATTACCGGTGGTAGAAGCACGGCTTCCTGAATAGATTATACTATTGAGCAAATCATCGCCAACTTCTATATCCTTAAATTTCCTGACTGATACGTGTTTGTTTAAACTTTCCATATTTCAAAATTTTTAAGAAAAAAAAAGGGAAGCAAAATGCTTCCCTTTTTAATCAATCAATTCGGTATTACTTCTTAATAATCTTTTCAGTTTTGGCAATTCCGTTTTCAGTAAACATACTAACAACGTAAATACCACTTACCAGATTACCAGTACGGATTTCACTATTTGGATATGCTACGTCAATAACTCTTTGACCAGCGATGTTACTAATAACAACTCTAGTTAATTTGTCGTGATTGACCACATTAATCACATCATTAAATGGGTTAGGATAAACACTAAACTCTACAGTTTCCATAATTGGAGCATCTGTAGCTGTAATGTCTACAACATCACTAGCCATTCTTGGTTCTAATTTAAATGCATCAAGTCTTGCGTTAACAATACCTGTTACGTTAAAGTAGTTACCTTCAACAGGAGTAGATGAGTATAACCAGTCGTTAACTGTAATAACATCAGTTGGTTCGTAGTATACACTCCATTCTCCATTTCCAGCGTCAGCTGCAGTTGCACGACCCCCCATAATAACTACCAGCATACTTTCGTACATCTCATCCTGAGCTGCAGTTGGAGTAAGCTCCATTGGAGTAATTACAAAGTTGTCAGTAGTAAGTGTTACGCTTGTAGCTTGTATGCTTGTAACGTTTGCAATTTCTGCAACTTTACCTACAACTACAACGTCATCACCTACAGACATTCCGGTAACATCGCTGTACTCAACCCACAAACCACTGTTTGTAGTATTTGCGTCCTGAACGAAGAATCCTTCGCCTTCAGCAATTGCAGTTATTCTACCTGATACCTGAGCAATTTTTCCTTCGATAGGAGAAGCTTCGCCTTCACCCTGCACTTCTGCAATTGTGTATGGACGAGGAATTTCGATAACCTCTACGTTCAATGTTCTCTCACAATCAAGTGTGTAAACAAATTCGTGAGAACCAACAGCTAACATTGTGTCAATACCAGCTTCAGCATCAACAAACGCTGTTTCTTCATCAATATATGTTTCGATAGTAGCTTCACGAACGACATAAGTTCCTTCAACAACAATCGTTTCAGATTTCGTACATCCGTGTTCGTCGTATACAGCCACAACATATTCTCCTCTTCCGGCTGTGTAAGTTGTACCTGTAAGTACACTGTCGTTAACCATAATGGTGTATGGAGCAGTTCCGCCACCAACATCAACAGTAATATCTTGAGTACACTCAGTCGCTTCACCTAAATCAGTTGATAAAACTAACTCAGTTTGTACGTAATCGAATGTTACTGTATCAGGAGTTGATTCACAACCCATGTCGTCAACTACAACAATAGCATAATGTTTGTCGTCGATGTTTTCAGCATCGAAATCAAACAGTTCACTAAGTGTTATTGAACTGTTACTTTCGAATTCTTCATTAACTTCAGTCCACTCAGTGTCAGTGTCAATATTCATGTATTTAACGCTAAGCATTCTTCCTGGTTCACCAGTTGCGTGAATGGTTGCAGAAGCTTTAATATCACCATAACAAGAAATGTTGTTTACAGCTGTAATTACAACTTCAGCAATAGGATCTAAGATGATTGTATTTGTTGTATCGGTACAACCATTGTCATCCATTACAACTACTGTATAACTGTGATTAATTCTAACAAGGAAAGAATTATCTGATTGAGAAGCTGTTTTAAGAACTCCATCTTGCCACAACTCATATTGATAATCTTCTGTACCACCGTCGACATTTACTTCTAAGTAACCTTCAACAACGTCGCTACATGTGAATTCACCATCACCTACAACTAAAACAGCTTCTAATACATCTGGTTCCTCAACTTCCACTGTATCTAGTGTAGAACAACCTTCAGCATCCATAACTTCAATATAATACATACCTGCGCCAACATTAGCAAGTGTATCGTTATCAATAACAACACCGTTAATTGTAGTAGTATAATCAGGAGAAGTTACAGCAACTCCGTCTTTAGTAACTACAACATTGTCAACAATAACCATCGCAGTTAAATCACCATTACATAATGGATCATTTTCTGACCAACTATCATAAGTAATTACAGTTGTAGGATCAGCAATTTTAACGCGCCATGCATTAACTGGCTGACCTGCATCATTTTCTTCTCCTCCAATAACACATCCGTTTACATCCATTGCCCAAACAATATATGTACCAGCAACAGAAACAGTGAAGATACTGTCGTCTTGCCATGCATCACTTGATGGATCTGGAAGTAAAATGTGATCAGGTAGTATAGAGATTGCAGTATAATATTTATAATCGCCTGCGCCTCCAGTTGCCTGAATTGAGAAACTACCTTCTTCTGCACAAGTAATATCGGCAATTTTAGTGGCATTTAAAGCAAGTGCACTTGGTTCAGTAACGTTTACACTGTCGATTACAAGTGTACAACTTCCATCAGTTACTGTAACATCATAGTATCCAGCTGGTAATTCAGAGAATACGTTTGAATCCTGAACGCCAAGGGCAGGTGCAATACTAATGGTATACATTCCATTACCACCCATAATTTCAGAAACAGTAATAACACCAGTTTCTTCATCATTACACATAATTTCTGTAGTAACCGCAGCACTTGCAGTAATAGTATCTGGTTGATCAATTACAGCAGTTGCGTAAGCTTCACAATATTGATTATGATTTTCGATTACTTTGACATCGTATGTACCTCCGGTTAAACCAGTTAAAGTGTATGTTCCACCTCCAGAAGTCCAACCAACGTGAGAGAATTCTAAATTATCATTCACATAAATATCGTAATCTACAGGATAAACCCCCATAACACCTCCCGAAACAGTAATGGCAAGTTCGCCATCATCATCACAAGCAACAGTTGCATCTTTTTCAGCAAGCTCAACAACAAGAAGTTCTGGTTGCTCAATGATAAAGCTTTCGCTCTCTGATGTACAACCTTTTGAATCACGAATCCAAACTTCATATTCTCCAGGTTCTGTTACTACAATAGTTTTTTCGTCAGATCCTGTTGGGAAGGCTCTCCAGTTAGTAGTACCTACCTTAAATTCGTAAGGAGCTGTTCCACCATCAGCTGTGATAGAAATAGTACCATCGCTGGCTCCGTTACAAGTTATATCTTCGCTATCATAGTCATAAATTTCTACAACGTCTGTTGGTCCGTCAACATCAATATTTCCGGTTTCTGCTCCGTCACAGCCACCTAAATCTGTTACAACAACTTTGTAAGTTCCGTAAGGTAAACCTTCATATATAGTAGCTGTTACATCGACATATCCCTCAACATCAGCCCATGCACCACCTGACCAAACTTGTAAAGTATAAGTAAAGTCTTCAGTACCGCCTTCCGCAGGGAAAATTTCGATTACACCTACACTGTCTCCAGCACAAATAATGTCAGTTACTGACATTGCGGTGTCGACAACAGTAACCATTTCTTTGCCGCCAACAGTAAATGGACCAGCATAAGTTCTGCTTGAACAACCTTCATCGTAACCAACAACATAATAAGTTCCAAGACCAACTTGTACCTGAACTGAATCAGCATCTGTTGGCCAGGTAGTCATTGCATCTTCATCCATTTGAACAGCTGCCTGCATTGTATTGGCAATTCCATAAAGATAACCAACACCACTTCCGCCAGCGCCTTTAATGGTAATAACACCATCGTTTTCGCCATAACAAGTTGCATCATCAGTTACAGAGCCACTTACAACCATTGCATCGTGTTCAGTAATTGTTACTGTTAAAACATCACCTGTTCCGTCAACGTCTTCGTCGAATACACAACCAAACTCGTCAACAGCCCAAATATAATAGGTTCCTGGTCCTAAATCGTCGGTAGCAACACCTGCTTCCATTTCAGTTCCAGAAATATAAACCGCACCTTCGTCGGTGGTATAATAAATTGATGCAGTACGAGACTCACCGGCTTGACTTGCCCATGAACCTACAGTTACTGTTATCGATCCATCCTCAGCTCCATTACATTCTACCGAAGTATCTTGAGCACTAACACCGATAATATTAGGATCTAATGCATCTACAGTTACAGAAGTCCAATCAACCTGATCTTTACAAAGAGGATCTCTTGCATAAACAGTGTAATCTCCTGCTGCAACAGCAAAAGTATTATTGGTATACCATGCAACGCTGTCGATAGAATACTCGTAAGTACCATTTCCACCTTCAGCATAAATTTGAATTACGCCATCGTTTCCTCCAGGACATGTTGGAGAGATTTCATCTACAGCATCAATATCAACAGTTGACACATCGTCGATATCGAATGCAACACCAGCAACTTCACAAGTTACGTCGTTTACATCTCTAACTGTTACAACATAATCAACTCCTGCACCAACTTCCCATTCTGAAACAGAACTAAATGCAACGTCAACGCTTCCATCCAATTCTAATTGGTATTCGTATTCTCCACTACCACCGGAAGCACTAACAGAAATCATTGTACTATCACCTTGGCAAGTAATTGTTCCTGCATCAACAGTAAATTCAATTTCTCCAGGAGATTGTACAGCAACTACGTTACCTGTTCCGTTTGGATTAACATATGGAACAGAGTCACACAAGTCATTTGTATTATCAACATAAATACTATAATATCCAGCACTTAAGGCAGTAAGTTCAACAGTATCGTTAACTGCAGCTACCCATACACCATCGCCAAGACTTGCAGAAAAAGTAGCTCCTACAGGTCCGTCAAAAGTATGAACATAGATTACTCCGGTATTTCCTTCAGCACATGTTACATCGTCAACATATAAATCGAATGTAATATCTGCGGGATCTTCTAGCACTAAAGTAGTGTCAGGCATAACCTCACAACCAAAACTATCGATAACGCTTGCCTCATAAGAACCGGCAGGCAAGTCAAAAACAGCAACACCAGCTGTAGTTGTCATTGTTTCTCCACCAACAGTCACTTCGTATTCACCATCAATATCAGGTGTACCGCCAGAAACAGTAACAGATACTGTACCATCCGCTGCACCAATACAAGTAGGATCAGTAGCAGTAATATTGTCAACAACTAACTGAGCAGGAGCTGCATTAATCACTGCAGTATCCCATGCCGCAATCTGTGTTAGATCTACACATCCGGCAGCATCCGTAACTGCAACAAAATATGTTCCAGGCACTCTTACTACCTGAGTAGAAGGCACTGTATATGCAGACGGGTCTGAATTTGGAAATCCATTAGCATCCCATACAGATTTTTTAACTACATAATAAGTGTATGGATTACCACCGTTACCGGCATAATTTATAGTAATCTCTCCGCTTCCACCAAAACATAGTGGATGCTGTACACCAGGCTCTTGAATTTCCACTGGTTCGATCACGCTGGAATTAGCAATTGACAACACGTTCGAATAACATGTGCCATCCTCTAAAACCTGAACGGTGAACGGAACACCTTCCGGAACAGCCACAGTAGAATCACTGGTAAAACCGCCAGAAACATTTCCGTCGAAATTAAAAGCATATTGCGCACCAGGATAGCCTACTACCCGATACAACAAATCCGCACTATCACATACCGTAGTAGGATCTGTTACTAACTCAACGTCACTTGCTGTGATTACCATACAGTCGGCCTGGGCTTGCACCACATTGACTGTAGTTAAACAATATACAAATAACGCTAAGCTGAAAAGCTTTGTAAACATTTTTCTCATAGCATTTCTTTTTAAATTGTACTTAATTGATTGATTGATTTTAATTTATTTAATTCTTTAATCATATATCCGACTTTTTGGTCATATCAAACTCATTAAACCCTACAAACGTATAAAATTTTGCAGCAATGTACAAAATATATGCTGTATAAAATACTTTCTTTTAATTAATGTTTTCAACAGGCCTATCTTAAAAACCAAACCTTAGTTTTTAATAACTATTTAAATATTTAATATTCGATTTCTAATAAGGGACTGTACTTTCTTCAAAATATCTGCAATTTTAATCTTAATTTTTCAAAAAACGGCAATAATTATGTATTTTTTTCGCTTATATCTTTGTTTAATGTGCAATTATTTTAAGTTTGACATCAAATCTTTATATGAAAACAAGATTCTCTGATAACACCGTCCTCACTAGGTATTGGGCGAATTCCTTAAAAATTCCTAAAAAAAGAGGAATCGGACAAGGATTAAATATCAAACAAATAAGTATTTTATTCTTACTTGCTTTGTTTCTCTTTTTTAGTTCGTGCAGAACGTGCAAATGTCCGGCTTATTCATCCAACAGCCCAATTGTAGCGGAAAACAGAGCATAAAACACCCAAAATTGTCATGATTTTATTTATTTCGACAAAATATTTGAAACACAAAAAGTAGCTTAACTTTCTGACTAAATAATATTTATGTAATTTTTATCCCCCTGAGAATTGCATAAAATTACTATTCAATACTGTTTGCCACGAATATTCCATGCATTTAAACCAAGTAATTTTTAAATTAACATTAAGGTTAAAGCGTTTTTATTAGAAATTAAAAACCCTGCTTGATTCAACGAAATAATAGTGGTTACTTTGTGCTCCGTTCAAAAATTCAGGGTTAAAAGCTGGAAATTAAATATTTAGAATAACTTTTATTATATAATTAAAACATTCTCAACTATGTCAAAAATTAAAATAGGTATTAATGGATTTGGTCGTATTGGCCGCTTTGTTTTCCGCGTAGCAGTTGCAAGTGAAAATGTAGAAGTTGTAGGTATCAACGATCTTATCGATGTTGATTACATGGCTTACATGTTAAAATACGATTCTACCCACGGTAGATTTAATGGTACTGTTGAAGTAAAAGACGGTGCTTTAGTAGTAAACGGATCTACAATTCGTGTAACTTCAGAAAGAAATCCTGCAGATTTAAAATGGGATGCAGTTGGTGCTGAGTACGTTGTTGAATCTACTGGTTTATTTTTAACAAAAGAATCAGCTAAAGGTCACATCGAAGCCGGTGCTAAAAAAGTGGTTATGTCTGCTCCTTCAAAAGACGATACTCCAATGTTCGTTATGGGTGTTAACAACACAGAATACAAAAACGACATGACTTTTGTATCGAACGCATCTTGCACTACTAACTGTTTAGCTCCAATTGCGAAAGTACTTAACGATAATTATGGTATTGTTGATGGTTTAATGACAACTGTACACGCTACAACTGCAACTCAGAAAACAGTTGATGGTCCTTCAGCAAAAGACTGGAGAGGTGGTCGTGGAGCAGGACAAAACATTATTCCTTCTTCTACCGGTGCTGCAAAAGCTGTTGGAAAAGTTATTCCTTCATTAAACGGAAAATTAACAGGTATGTCTTTCCGTGTTCCTACGGCTAACGTTTCTGTTGTTGACTTGACTGTTCGTTTAGAAAAAGGAACTTCTTACGAAGAAATTTGTGCAGCTATGAAATTAGCTTCTGAAACAACCATGAAAGGTGTTTTAGGATATACCGAAGATGCAGTTGTTTCTAACGACTTTATTGGCGAAGCTCAAACTTCAGTTTTCGATGCTAAAGCTGGTATTGCTTTAACCGATACTTTTGTGAAAGTTGTTTCTTGGTACGATAACGAAATGGGTTATTCAACTAAAGTTGTTGAATTAATTCAGTACATGGATTCAGTAAAATAATATACATTATATTGTATAAAATTAAGGGTGTCTTTGTGGCACCCTTTTTTTGTGCTCAAGAAAAGTGTTAACCTGCGAAATTGAGAAGCTGCTAAACTGTGATTTTATTATTGCAAACACAGTTCATTTTTCTTTTTGGATCTTAATGAAAAGTAAAATTAGAAACAAGACAATTACCTTAAAACTCTGAACTTTCAACTCTAAACTTTCAGTTGCGTCGCACTAGGCACTAATCTCTTTACACTAATTACTTCCCTCACTCATACCTCAACGATTCGATCGGATCTAATCGAGAAGCTTTTTGTGCTGGATAATAACCCGAGATAATTCCAACAAAGAAACAGATAATTACTCCGGAAATAATCCAAACCCAGGGAATAAAAAAAGCAGTTCCTATTAATACAGAAACCAAATTTCCCATTAATATTCCAAGTACGATTCCAAGGTAACCACCAATTTGTCCGATAACCACGGCTTCGATCAAAAACTGTTGTTTAACCGTTCCACCCGTTGCGCCTATCGCTTTCCGAACACCAATTTCTCTCGTACGTTCGGTTACCGAAACCAACATAATATTCATTAAACCAATGGCAGCGCCAAACAAAGTAATAAAACCAATTATGGTTGCAACAAGTGTAATATTTTTGATGTTCTCTAAAAGGATGTTTACGATGTTATCACTTTTTTCGATGTTAAAATCGGTTTCGTCGAGCGGATCCAAACCACGCACCGTTCTGAAAGTCGATTCTGCCTGACCGATTCCGGCCTCCATTAATTCGGGTTGATTGACTTTAATCTGTACATCAAAATTCATGTTTGGTCTAGAAAAATAATTACGTGTGTTGGTGTAAGGAATAAAACAAACCATATCGCTGCTTCCGCCAAAGCCACTTCCCTTTTCTTTAAGAATCCCTACAACTTTGTATTTTCCACTTCCTATACTAATTACTTTATCTAGTGGATTTTCTCCGTTTTTAAATAATTTCTTTGCTAACTCACTCCCCAGCAAGGTCATACTTCGCCCCGAAATAATATCCTGATCGCTAAACGACCGTCCCTGTTGAACTTCGTAACCCGAGGTAAACAAATAATCTTCATCAATTCCGCGAACCGTAATATTAGGATTAGTTTTTTCAGCTCCATATTTTAATGTTCCGGTTCCGGTGGCATAAACCGAAATCGCAACTGATGCAGGAAAATCGTAATTGTCTTTAAAAGCTTTTGCCTGGTAGTACGAAATGTAGGAATAGTTTCTTGTCCGGTATCTTTGATTCCCCACCTGAACTCTCATTCCCCGACTGGTGAGCGAAAACGTATTGGCGCCCATAAAGGTAAATTCTTTGGTAATCGAATTTTTTATCGAATCGATAGCGGTCAGAATTCCAACCAATGCAGTAATTCCTACCGCAATAATTAATACAGTTAATATAGTACGCAAAAGATTGGTTCGGATTGAATTCAATGCAATTCTTACATTTTCGTAAAACAGGGTGGCTCGACGCATGGTATATTTTTAAAACGTATTATAAATATATAATATAAAAGGCATTCAAATAGCATTAGTTTCAAATTTAATTGATGAATTACATTTTGAATCATTTTAGGAGCATTTTTATGCAAATTTGACGAACGCTTGACGCATTTGTTCGATATTTTGTCGGTCTTAATATTTTTTAACATTTTTTAATTCTACAAAAAAGCGAGCAAATTTTAACACTTCGACAAAGAGGAAAAGACTAGAAAAATACTGCAAAACAGACCGTTTAATAAAATTTTAGCGCAAGCAATTTTGTATAAAAATTAGATGTATTATAGATATTTTCGAACTCACAATTTTAATTTTTCTTGGTTTTTGTAAAAATTCATCTAAAATTTGAATCTCATTGAGCGTGTAAAAATATGATTTATCATTTCCAAATCAGTTCACAAGAATCCCAAGATTTCCGGTTGGAAATTAAAATGGATGAAAAGAACTCTTTTTTTGATTTTCACTCCATTATACAAAAAAGTCTGGGTTACGAATCTCACCAACTCGCCTCCTTTTTTATTTCGGATAAAAAATGGATGAAACTAAAAGAGATTTCAATGCTCGATCTTGGTATTAATGGTGGTGCATTTTATATCATGCAGAAAACAAAAATTTCGGAACTGATAAAATCAATCGATCAAAAACTATTATACACTTTCGACTTTTTAAACGACAGATCTTTTTTTATAGAACTAACTGGAATTATTATGGAAAAGAATCTTACAGAACCGATGGTCACACTAAAACGAGGTGATACACCTGTTCAAGTCCTTGGAGAAGAGTTAATCGAACAAGAGACTTCAAACCATATTGAAGAAGAAGTATTTATGGATTTCGGAGAACTTGATGATTACACGGAGATTTTTGGAGAGATGGATGACTTTTAATCCTGGGGCATATTAATTACGAAAATCTATAGACTGTTCAATGTATTTTGAACAGTCTTTTTTTGTCTCTATTTTTACCACAAATTATTTTTGAATGAAGAAAACCTTAATTGTATTAACGGGACCAACCGGAATTGGCAAAACAAAAACAGCCATTAAAATTGCCCAACATTTTAATACTGAAATCGTTTCTTCCGACTCCCGACAAATTTTTAAGGAATTGAGTATTGGAACTGCCGTACCAAACAAAAACGAACTCTCAGCCGTTAAACACCATTTTATTCATTCGCATTCGATTACCGAAAATTACAATGCCAGCCGCTACGAAACCGAAGCTTTACAATTGCTCGAACAACTTTTTTTAAAATACGATACGTTGGTAATGGCCGGAGGATCGATGTTGTATATCGATGCCATTTGCAATGGAATTGATGTGATGCCCGACGCAGATCCAGAAATACGTAACACGTTAAAACTACAACTCGAAAACGAGGGATTACAAAGTTTACGTTTACAGTTAAAAAAACTCGATCCCGATTATTACAAAAAGGTAGACCTGAAAAATCCAAACCGGATTATTCATGCCCTCGAAATTTCGATAATGACAGGCTTACCCTATTCGTCGTTTAGGTCGAATACCAAAAAGAAACGCCCTTTCAATATTGTCAAAATCGGATTAAACTGCAAGCGCGAAGTACTGCATGCAAGAATTAACAAACGTGTTGACGTAATGATTTCTGAAGGATTGATCGATGAAGCAAAAAATGCTTATCCGCACAAACACCTCAACTCGCTTAACACAGTGGGTTATCGCGAATTATTTTCGTGGTTCGACGGAGAAATCACAAAAGAAAAAGCAATTGAACTGATTAAAAGAAATTCGAGAAGATACGCACGAAAACAAATTACCTGGTTCAAACGCGACGAAGAATTGCGCTGGTTTGAACCTCAACAAACAACAGAAATCATTCATTACATCGAAACGCAAATTTTTAATGGATAAAATTGGCAATTTTGCAATTCGGGTTTACGGAATTATTTGCAAAGAAAATAACGAAGTTTTGATTTCGGATGAATTTCAACTGGATCAAAAAATGACAAAATTTCCGGGTGGCGGTTTGGAATTTGGAGAAGGTACAATCGATTGTTTAATCCGCGAGTTCCGCGAAGAATGTAACGGACAAGCACTAAAAAATATCCAACATTTTTACACCACCGATTTTTATCAAAAAGCACTGTTTTACGAAAACCATCAACTTATTAGTATTTACTACCTTGCAGAACTGCAAAATCCTATCCGCTTCAAAATTTCGGAAAAAGCTTTTGATTTTGATGAACTAAAAAACGGGAATCAAAGTTTTAGATGGATAAAAATAAAAGAACTCGATAAAATCGATTTTACGTTTCCAATTGATAAATTTGTGGTTGAAAAACTTAAAGAGTACCAATTATGAAAATTACGATACTTGGACCTGCAAATCCGTTTAGAGGAGGAATTGCTGCATTAAACGAACGACTTGCACGACAATTAAAACTAGAAGGACACGAGGTAAATATCGTTTCGTTTACGGTTCAGTATCCCAAAATATTATTCCCGGGTAAAACACAATTTTCTGAACAAAAAACAACTTTCGATTTTCCAATTACACGCGAAATAAATTCGGTTAATCCATTTAACTGGATTAAAGTTGGGCGGAAACTAAAAAAAACAAAACCCGATTTATTGATAGTTCGTTTTTGGCTTCCTTTTATGGGAATGAGTTTGGGAACCATTTGCCGTTTTGTAAAAAAGAACAAGCACACCAAAATAGTTTCGATTGTCGATAATTTTATTCCACACGAAAAACGTCCCGGAGATTCGTTTTTAAGTAAATACTTTGCCAAACCGGTACATGGTTTTATTGCCATGTCGAAAAGTGTATATAACGATCTAAACGATTTTGATACCATCAAACCAAAAAAACTTACGCCACATCCGATTTACGATCATTACGGGAAAATTGAGAGTAAAGAAGTTGCGCTTAAAAAACTAAAACTGCCGATCGACAAAAACTACATTTTGTTTTTTGGTTTTATCAGAGAATACAAAGGACTGGATTTGTTATTTCATGCACTTTCGAATCCATATTTTAAAGCACACGACATTCGATTAATTGTTGCCGGTGAATTTTACGCCGACGAAAACCAATACCTGCAAACTATTAAAGAGTTAAAACTCGAAGATCTGGTAATTTTAAAAACCGATTATATTCCAAACGAAGAGGTGCAACACTTTTTTAATGCAGCAGATATTGTGGCACAACCCTACAAATCGGCAACACAAAGTGGCGTTACACAAATTGGTTATCATTTCAATAAACCAATGTTGGTAACCGATGTAGGTGGTTTATC
Source organism: Draconibacterium sp. (assembly GCA_050294855.1). Classification (GTDB taxonomy): domain Bacteria; phylum Bacteroidota; class Bacteroidia; order Bacteroidales; family Prolixibacteraceae; genus Draconibacterium. Next base: position 26,718 of record JBNKOT010000168.1, read on the forward strand.
CGAAATAATTCCGCACATGAAAATCGGATATGTTACTCCTGTCGATGCCAACGAAATTGCAGAAGCACTGATCGACTTCTTCGAAAACAAACGCAAAGAAACTTTTACAACCAACGTAATCGAAGAAAAAAAACGTTTTAGTTGGGATAAAATGACGAAGATTATTTACGATCTCAATAACGAAATCAAATAAGCAATTGTTAAAACCCAATGTCAGCTAAAAAAAATAAAGCCGTCTTTTTCGATCGTGATGGAACAATTAATATCGAAAAACATTACATTTTCAGAATTGAAGATTTTGAATTTAAAAACGGAATTCTCAAGCTGGTAAAAGAATATCAAAAAAAAGGATTTCTAATTTTTATCATCACCAACCAGTCGGGGCTGGCAAGAGGATTTTATTCAGAAGAAGACTATCAGAAATTGACCAAATGGATGCTGGATGAATTTAAGCGCCATGAAATTGAAATAAC
>JBNKOT010000169.1:0-3243 GCA_050294855.1 Draconibacterium sp.
ACATTTGGAATTGTAAGTCACCCCGATGCAGGGAAAACCACACTTACCGAAAAACTTTTGCTTTTTGGAGGTGCAATTCGTGTGGCCGGTGCAGTGAAAAGCAATAAAATTAAAAAAGGCGCCACTTCAGATTTTATGGAAATCGAGCGCCAGCGTGGTATTTCGGTTGCTACATCGGTGATGGGTTTCGAATACGATGGTTACAAGGTTAACATTCTCGACACACCCGGTCACCAAGATTTTCAGGAAGACACATTCAGAACTTTAACCGCAGTCGACAGTGTAATTATTGTTATCGATGCTGCAAAAGGTGTTGAACCACAAACCGAAAAACTGATGAATGTTTGCCGAATGCGCAAAACTCCGGTAATTGTTTTTATCAATAAAATGGATCGCCCTACGCAAGATCCTTTTTCATTACTCGACGAAATCGAAGATCAGTTAAAAATTAGTGTACGTCCGCTGAGTTGGCCCATAAACAACGGTCCTGATTTTAAGGGCGTTTACAATATCTATAACAAAAGTCTTAAACTTTTTACTCCCGATATTCAGGCCATTGAAGAGCGGATAAAATTCGAAGATATTTCGAGTCCGCAACTCGAAGATTACATTGGAGATGATGCACAGATTTTACGCGATGAGCTGGAATTGGTGGAAGGCGTTTATCCTGAATTTGATTCATCGCAGTATTTGGCAGGAGAATTGGCACCGGTATTTTTCGGAAGTGCTTTGTATAATTTTGGTGTTCAGGAATTGTTGGATGCATTTGTAAAAATCGCTCCTACCCCGCGACCAAGTTTTACCGAAGAGCGCGAAGTAAAACCCGAAGAAAAGGGATTTACCGGTTTTGTATTTAAAATCCATGCGAACATCGATCCAAATCACCGCAGTCGGATTGCTTTTGTTAAAATATGCTCGGGCACTTTCGAACGGAACAAAATGTACAAAAATATCCGACTGAATAAATCGTTCCGTATTTCGAGTCCAACGGCATTTATGGCTTCGCAAAAAGAGATTGTGGAATTTGCCTATCCCGGCGATATTATTGGTGTTCCCGACACCGGAAACTTCATAATCGGCGATACCTTAACAGATGGCGAAGAAATCCATTTTAAAGGATTGCCAAGCTTTTCGCCAGAAATGTTCCGTTACATCGAAAATGCAGATCCGATGAAATCGAAACAATTGGGAAAAGGCATCGATCAATTAATGGACGAAGGAGTTGCCCAGCTTTTTACGAGCCAGTTTAACGGACGGAAAATTATTGGCACTGTGGGACAATTACAGTTCGAAGTTATTCAATACCGTTTGGAGCACGAATACAGCGCCAAATGTAGATTCGAACCTTTGCAAATGCACAAAGCATGCTGGATTGAAGCCGACGATCAGGCAATTTTATCCGAATTCAAAAAACGCAAACACCAACGAATGGCGAAAGATAAACTGGGTCGCGATGTTTTTATGGCCGACTCTTCGTTTATCTTGCAAATGGCGCAAGACGAGTTTAAAAAGATCAGGTTCCATTTTACTTCCGAATTCTAAAGATTGTAACATTTGTATTTCACCAATTCGTAAATATTTCGGTGAGCTTAAATCGCTAACCTCGAACAACTACAGCTTATTTCCTTAATGAAATTGATTGTTTGTTTTGAACCAGTATTAAATTCAAATGACAACCTCATTTACTTTTAAAATAAACCGTACTTTTACAATAAAAAACTAGAAAATGACATTTACCGACCTTTACAATAGTGCCTTTTTCACTTTTGGTATTCTTCCCGGAATGATTTTTATTTCGCGAATTTTTGATGTGAGCATTGGAACTTTACGAATCGTTATGGTTTCGAAGGGTCAGAAATTATGGGCTCCCTTTCTTGGCTTTTTTGAGGTCTTCATCTGGTTGATTACCATTTCCAAGATTTTCCAGAATCTCGATAACTGGATGTGCTACTTTGCTTATGCAGGAGGGTTTGCAACCGGGAATTATGTGGGTTTAATTATGGAAGAAAAGCTGGGTGTTGGAATTGTTAAAATTCAAATCATCACCCGAAAAAAAGCGTCAAAATTAATTCAAAATCTAACCGAAGCCGGGTACGGACTCACCCACCATTTTGCCCAAGGCAGCACCGAAGAAGTGAGTATTATTTACAGTATCATCAATCGCACCGAAATTCAGAAAGTCGAGAACATTATAAAAACAACCAATCCAAAAGCTTTCTATTCGCTCGAAGATGTAAAATCGGTTAACAAGGGTGTTTTCCCTCTACGGCAGCCAAAACTCCGGTGGCGAAAAGGGAAATAGGTTTCAGTTTCAGTAGCAGTGTTCATTCGTAGGTGGCAGTTGCAGCAAAAAAAAACCTTCAGAATGATGATCCTGAAGGTTTTCATTTGAATGGAAAATCTGTTCCACTATTTTTTATAAATCTTAAAATTCGGTGTGAATAACCGGGTATTTTTTCAGCAATTTATCCAACTCGTCAACCACTTCTTTTTTCTTCTCCGCAAAAAGAGTTTTGTAATACTGAACACCGTTAAAAATATTTTGCTGAAATTTTATTAGTTGTTTTTTCTCTTTTGCATTCTCTGTATTTTTCAAAAAACCTTCAAAACGTTCTTTAAAAATATCGAGGTACATACTCAACTCTTTCATAAACATATGCGGACGCGGGCCTTTATCGAGTAAATTAATTCGTCCGTAAATGTGATCGACCATTTCTTGTAAAGTCGAAATTTTTGAAAAATAAGCCAGATTCGGTCCCGGGCAAACGGTTACTTTGTCATTTGGGTTTACCTTAATCGCTTTCGATTCGAGGGTTGAAACACCAAGACCGATACACAAACATTCGGGTTCGATAATTTTATCGTAAGCTTTCTGATACTCCTCTTTTGAAAGATTTAAAGTACTGAGTTCGTGCAACTTTTTGCTTTGATATTCGCGCGAAGAAGTACAGATTGGTTTTTCTGTAAATTCAGTATTGTAACGCAAATAACCTTTTGTACATGGTTTTCCGGCTTTACCCTCTTTTGCCATTTGCAAACGCTGCAAGCTCATCGACGCTCCGCGAATGCTGTTAAAAGGGACACCCAGCGGCGAAAGTCCACTAAAATAATAGTCTTTTTCTTTTCCCTTTGCCAAAAGATTCATCGTTTCTTTATCGATGCTGATTACTTCGGGAACCAGCATAAACGGTGTGGCCCAACCAACACTGTCTATCTGGTAATGATCGAGTAAAAAATTATGCT
>JBNKOT010000170.1:0-3548 GCA_050294855.1 Draconibacterium sp.
TTTCAAGATAGCCAATTTGAAGATTAAAAAACAAAAAGTGGTAGAAATAAAAAAGGATAAAATTTGAATCGATAGAAAAGACATGGCGTTCTATATTTAGTTTAGCTGATTTAAATTGATATAAAAATAGGCTATTTTTTATTTTTAAAGTATAAAATACTTTTAAAATTAGCCTGAATTCCTTCCGATTTCTAATTCACTCTAATTCTTAATAAGCTAAACCAATATTGATAGCTCATTTTTATGATATTGAATACTATTTTAGTTCTCTAAATCGACTATGTGGTTCTTTTATTGATTAATCAAATTCATCAGATTTATTCAACAAACATTATTTTTTTTCGAAGAATCCAACGTTGGTTAGCCTTCCTTATCGATCCCAAACTCAGAATTTGCACACTTACATCGAAATTGCCTTTTAACATTTTGTATCCAAAACGAAACTCATCTTTTGTTACCCAAATATCGGCTCCACCCGCTAGCATTTCAAGCTGATCGTTCTTTACATTCGACTCACCCGGCTTTGTAGCGGCTCCAATATCGGCGAAGGTAAATTCTGAAAAAGAAACTTTTTTTGAGGTTTTTGCGGGTTCCGAATTGCAGGAAACAATTGAAAAAAGTGCACAGCCAAAAAGAAAGAAAAAGGGAAATTAGGGTTTCATCGATGAATGTTTTAGTTGGTTTGTTAATAGTCAAATATACCATTCATTAGATTAGAAATATTAACGATCGTTACAATTAAAGTCAATTATAAACAAGTAGTTTGAATGTTTCACTGATCTTAAAAAATGATTCAAGTCGAATAAGCATTCTGAATTCTTTAAATTTAAAGAATCCATTTTATACTTAATTAGAATTAAATGTATTTTTGATATTTATCGATATTATCGACTAATTTAAAACCCGACTTAAACCGAAATAACATGAAAACTTCGCGAAAAGATTTTATTAAAAAAGCAGGACTTAGTGGAATAGTTGCATTAAGCATTCCCGGTGTACTTTCGGCTACACATTTTTCGAATTCTGAAACGGCGTTAAAACCTGAAGAAGGACTCACATTTTTATTTCAAGGCGATTCGATTACCGACGGCAACCGAACACGAAACAACGATTGGAATCATGTGTTGGGACACGGATATCAATATATTATTGCGAGCAAATTATGGTTCGAAAATCCGAATAAAAACTATATGTTTTATAACCGGGGAATTAGCGGAAATCGTGTAAAAGATCTCGAATCCCGCTGGCAAAAAGATGCGCTTGATTTAAAACCCGATGTGCTTAGTATTTTAGTTGGAATTAACGATGTTGATGCTATCATAAATAATAGAGATCCTGAATCGATCGAAGAATTTGAAAGGCATTATTCCAACATTTTGGAACAAACAAAATCGGCACTTCCAAATACAATATTGGTGTTGTGCGAATCATTTATTCTGCCGGTTGGGCGAGTAAAAGAAAACCTGAAAAACTGGCAAAACGAAGTTTCGATACAACAAAAAGTTATTAGAAGGCTGGCAAAAAAATACAAGGCTGTTTTTGTCGAACTTCAGCAACCATTTAACGACGCATATAAAAAGGCTGCGCCCGAATATTGGATTTGGGATGGAATTCATCCGATGCCGGGCGGCCACGAACTAATTGCCCGCGAATGGTTGAAGGAAGTTCAAAAACAAATCAAAATTTCGGGTTAAAAATGGATTACTAAAATTCTAATGGATGAAATTGGATAATCTGAGTTTACAAATATGATCAAGATAAAAAAAGCACCAATACAAATTGTATTCGTGCTTTTTTTGAAAGGATATAATTATCTTAGGTTAATTCGTCTTCCACTAATTTTCCAAACTTTTTGTATTTCTCGTAAAGTGCCTTATATTTTTCAACATTTTCAGGAACTGGATGGTATTCAGTTTCAATTCCGCCACCCATATTTTGTTGTGCTTCTGCTGTATTTTTATACACACCCGCGGCTACTGCGGCGGCCATTGCAGTTCCCAATGCACAAGCTTGCTCCGAACGAGCAACTTTAATGGGCATATCCAGTACGTCGGCAACAATTTGCATCACAAATGGCGATTTTTTTGCCACTCCACCAAGTGCAATTACTCCGTCGATACGAACACCTTCTTCGATAAAACGATCGTTAATTGCTTTTGAACCAAATGCAGTAGCTTCTACCAAAGCACGAAAAATACGTGGAGCATCAGATCCTAAATTTAAGCCGGCAATTGCACCTTTTAAAGCCTGATTTGCATCGGGTGTACGACGACCATTCATCCAGTCAAGTGCCACAATTCCACTGTCGGCGATTGGAATTTTTTCAGCAGCAGCGGTTAATTTGGCAATTATTTTATCCGAAGTTTCAGCAATCAACTTCTGTTTGGTTTCCTCATCAATGAGGTCTGATTCGGCTAAAACATTTTGCAGTGGCCATTCCAAAACCTTTTTAAACCACGCATAAATATCGCCAAATGCCGATTGTCCGGCTTCCAAACCCATCATTCCCGGAATGATCGAACCGTCCACTTGTCCGCAAATTCCATTTACCAATTTATCGCCAACTTCATTCATCGGTGCAATTAACATGTCGCAGGTCGAAGTTCCCATTACTTTTGATAAATAATAAGGTTCAATTTCGGCGCCAACGGCTCCAAGGTGCGCATCGAAAGCACCAACTCCGATTACAACATCGGTCGAAAGACCTAATTTTTCGGCCCATTCAGGAGTGAGCGTCCCTGCCGAAACATCGCAGGTAAAAGTTTCTTTGTACAATCTGTCTCTTAATCCCGACAACATTGGATCGAGTTCCACCAAAAATTCTTCGCTTGGCAAGCCACCAAACGCTTCGTGCCACATTGCTTTATGTCCGGCAGCACAACGACTTCTTTTTAACGTTTTTGGATTGGTGTTCCCGGTTAGAACTGCAGGAATCCAATCGCAATGTTCCACCCAAGAATAAGCAGCTCTAAATACACCGGCATCTTCGCGAATTACATGTAATAATTTTGCCCAAAACCATTCTGAAGAATAAATTCCACCTTCGAATTTGGTAAAATCAACGGCCCATTTTTTTGAAAGCTCATTAATTTGATCGGCTTCTTTTACTGCTGTATGATCTTTCCAAAGTACAAACATTGCATTCGGGTTTTCCTCGAAACCAGAAGTCAGCGAAAGTGGAATTCCTTTTTCGTCGACAGGCACAGGAGTTGATCCGGTGGTATCGACCGAAATTCCAACCACATTTTCAGCAACTCCGGCTGGTGCCAGTTTTAAGGCTTCAACAATGGTATATTCCAGTCCTTCCAGATAATCTAATGGATGTTGGCGAAACTTGTTGTTTGGTGCGTCGCAATACATTCCTTTTTGCCAGCGCGGATAATTATAAACCACACTTGCCACTTCTTCTCCGGTTTCAACATTTACAATTAACGACCGAACCGAGTCGGAGCCGTAATCTAAACCGATTGTATATTTTGTACTCATTTTTTTATTGATTTTTGGGTTGTTTTTTACCTTAAACTCTATAATTTAAACCTAGTTCTTAA
>JBNKOT010000171.1:0-10310 GCA_050294855.1 Draconibacterium sp.
AACCAAGAACTATCGAAGCTATTAAATCTTTATCCAATTTTTCTTTTTATTTACACAACTATTCTCAAGCAACTTTTTCAGGTGAAATAACAATTGATATCTATATTTCAAAAGACAATATTATTGATCTGGAAGATACGAAAATCAAATCCTATAAGATCAGTGCAGAAATGCCCCCAAGAAAAGTATACCGAATAACTCCTGCTGTCAAACCCCGTATTTCGCTCTATACGAAGCCAGGAGAGTATTTTATCGGAGCAATAATTAATACATCTGATTTTGATATAAACAATAATATCACTCAAGGATTAGACTGCGATACAATTTTTGTGACCAATCAATATGCGACAAACCAAATTTCAGGAAAAATAAATTCTTCGGTTACTGACAAAAGTCCCGGACAATGTCTTCTACTTAGATATAAAGATGACCATTTTGATGGCATCTATGATATAGTGGATGTTGCACCAAGTGGTGAATATAAATTTATGGATGTATTATTGGGCATGTATAATGTTTTATTTGTACCGAATCAGGAAAATGTTAATGACATCCCAAGCTACTACAACACAACCCCTTATTGGGATAAAGCAACACCTGTTACAGCAGTTTCATCAGACACACTAAAAGACATTAATTTCAACAGTTCTATAACCAATAATTTAAGTGGTCAAAAAATAATTTCCGGCAGTTTAACATTGGAAACGAAAAAATCGGGCAACAGCACTGCTGCTGACTTATTAAACGATGTCTGCGTTTATTTGCACTCAACCGATCAAGAAACTCCACTTTGCTTTTGTCGTCCGAACACAGCTGGATATTATCGGTTTAATAAACTTACAGCTGGCACCTATCAAATTAAAGTTGACAAACCGGGTTATAATCTATCGAGTTTTCATACACTGGTTTTAACAAATGATACCGACAGTATTTCAGATATTAATTTTATTTTCTATTCGGATTCTACAATTACTGCTCAAAGTTTAACCACGGTTCCATCATTGGAGACAAAACCAATTTTTAATGTTTATCCGAATCCTGCTACAGATAAAATCTATGTTGAAACCAATCTACCAAACTGTACGATTCAACTGTTCAATTTATTGGGTCAGAAGATTGCAGAATACCCATTCTCTGAAGCAATTAAAGGAGAATTAGATATTAACTTTTTAACTCCGGGATCCTATGTGATAAAATTAAAATCCCAAACAAATCTTAACTATTCAGAAATATTGATTAAAAAATAATTTATAAACTTTTGAATTATTTATTTTTTACCTCGTCGAAAATTACAGGATAGTTTACATACTTAGGAAAAGACGTATTATTTCGAAATTGGGATATCTCAATTGTTTGAGAAGAAATTCAATTGATTTTTATAAGAACGAAGAAATATATTCGTTAATCCCCTCCCTTTTTTGTTTCGATAAGAATTACTCCGTTGGCACCGCGAGTACCATAAATTGCTGCTCCGCCATCTTTTAAAACACTTATGTTTTTTACTTGAACAGGAGACAAAGAAGACAATACTCCTGAATTTGCAGGAACTCCATCTATCACAATTAAGGCAGAACTACCCGAATTTATGGAATTCACTCCGCGGATAATTATGTCTCCATTTGTATACACTTGCACACCTGCAAACCTCCCACGTATTAATTCATACATATCAGAATACATCGAAAAATCGACATCATTTTTGCTCATGCTGGCAACTGCATTCAATTTATCTTTGTCCATAACACTTGCATATCCAATAGCGTATTCCTTATTTTTTTCACCCGGTTTTAAGTTCAGATTAACAAGCACCAATTTCGTATCTTCTTTCAATTTAACGTTTTGATTATTAAAGCCATTGGCACTAATTTTCAATTTATCTTTAGAATTACAGGCCACCGAAAAGTTTCCCAGAGTATCGGACAATACAACCTGTTTGGTACTTTTTACTTTGATTTCTGCTCCAATTAGAGGGATACTGTCGAAACAACGCACCGTTCCTTGCACAATACGATCCTGCGCATTTGTATTGCCACTAATCACAAGGACTAGAATTACCGAAAGAAAAAATAATTTATTCATGGTGATTAAGTTAGTTGATTACCAAAATATTGAAATAGTAAAGTCTTTTTAGCGTTGAATACAAATACTTGGTTTCGCGTCAGCAAAGATTTTTAGTCTTTTCCGGTTTTGGTTTCAATAATTACCACACCACCTGCTGCTCTCGATCCATAAATTGCAGCACTTCCATCTTTCAATACATCAACGCTTTTAACATCGGCTGGCAATATATTTATCAAAGCACTCGAACCAACTTCCATTCCATCCACAATAATCATTGCAGCATTATTTCCCAACAACGACGATTCGCCTCGAATAATTATATCTCTGCCCGAAATTGTAACACTATTAAATCTACCGCTTATCAAATTGTACATGTCGGAATATTGCGAAAAATCTACGTCATCGCTATTCATCTGCGTCACTGCGTTTAACTTTTCTTCGTCTAAAACATGTCCGTAACCAATGGCAAAAGCACGTCCTTTTTCGCCTGACTTCAATTTCATGTTTACCGCTAAAAGTTTAACACCTTCTTTCAGTTTTACTTTCTTTTGGTAGAATCCATGCGCTGAAATGGTTAGTTTATCTTTAGCGTGAATGGGAGCAATAAATCGACCCAACGTATCGGTTTTTACGATTTGTCCGGTGCTTTTTACCTGAACTTCGGCACCTACTACCGGAATTGTTTCGAAACACTGCACAACACCATGTAAAACCTGATCTTGCGATTCGGCGTGCAAAAATAACAAGCTAAGTATAACTGAGAATAGTACTTTTCGAAATAGTTTCATGGCTTTTGACATTTAAAATAAGACTTTTTTATTGCTCGAAAGTTTAATCTATGACAAGTAAAAATACAAAATCCCTAGAATTAATCTTTTTCCTGTTTTGATTTGGCGAAGCGGACTTTAGGGTTAGAAATGCTTTCCACTTCGAATTCTTAACAATTTGCAGTTAAAAATAAATTATCTAAATTTTTCGGAAAAATGTTAATAATAAACGATTCCTATTCTTCTTTGGCAACCACAACTCGTTTCACGCGGAACGGCTTTTTCTTTTGCGATTCGAAATAAGTACGCATTTGTAATTCGGCAATGATACCAGTTGTAATAAACTGAATTCCACCGAGCACCAATAAAATTCCCAACAACAAAATTGGTTTTCCCCAAATATCGTTGCCCATCAATTTAAAAATCAGCAAATAAATATTAATTAAAACACCAATTCCGAGTGTTACAATACCAATACTTCCGAAAAAGTGCATCGGGCGTTGCATGTATTTTTTGAAGAATACCATTAGAATTAAATCACTGATTACACGGGTAGTACGACTAAGTCCGTATTTCGAAGTTCCAAATTCACGCGAGCGGTGATTGACATCGACCTGAGTAATTTTTGTTGCACCTTCGAGCGTGATTAGAGCAGGAATATAACGATGCAATTCGCCATAAATATGAATATTTTTAATGGTTTCGTTGGTGAAGATTTTAAGAGTACAACCCAAATCTTTCATGTGAATTCCGGTTGATTTTCGGATCATATAATTGGCAATTTTCGATGGCACTTTTCGGAGAAACATTCCGTCTTTCCGATTGGCACGAACTCCGGCAACCATGTCCCATTCTTCGTCTTCCATCATTTTCAGCATCATCGGCACATCGTTTGGGTCGTTTTGTAAATCGCCGTCGATGAGTGCAATAAATTCACCTTCCGCCTGATCGATACCTGCCTGTAAAGCAGAACTTTGTCCGTAATTTCTTTTTAATTCAACCAAAAGAAACCGATCGTCGTTAATCTTTTTTATTTCGCCGCGTGTGTTATCGGTTGAACCGTCGTCAACAAAAATAGCCTCAAAATCGTAATCGTTTAATGCTGCTTTTATCTGATCTGAAAGTGGTTTAATATTTGGCTCTTCGTTCCAAACACAAATAACCAACGATAGTTTTTTCATGTGTCTTATTCAATTAATCTGATGCCTGCAAATGTACTCAAAACCTTTTCAATAATAATGACTATTGTATGGGCTTCATCTTCCAAATAAATGAAAACTTAATGGTTTTGTACGTAATATCGCGCAAACCATGTATATATTGAAAGCGAATTGCTGTGGAATTAAAGTCTTTTCGAAGATCGAAATTGAATTGTGTGGGTCGGTCGCGCTCGTTTTTATACCCCGAATATCCCGACCATGATCCGGAAACCAACCAGTTGTTTTTTTCGATATCGCCACCCAGCGCATAAGTAAATGCATCGTTTTGCAAATTTAATTCGTCGTTGGTTTGCCAGCTGTAAAATCCGAAAGCCCCAAAAGGCCGGAACACTCCGGTTTCAGCTGAACCATAATCTTTCGAAAAACTAAGATCGAAAAAATATCCAGGGCTGTCGGTATATCTTGCTCCTTCCAACATATTTCCTGAAGCTGTTTTTGCCGTGAAACGTAAAAGTGTATTCGGAAATTTTCGGTCTTTCGAAATTTGCATCAAGGTGCTGAAATAGAAATCGCCGATTGCGGTTCCTTTTCCATCTTCGATTCGTGCAAACCTTTCGTTCCGTATTTCTTCCGAAAAAGCAAAGTGTTCGAAAAGCACACCGTACATTTCAACTGCAATTTTATTGTTTGCAAAGGGTAAATAAAGCCGCCCGGAAATATCTTGCGTTGGATCGTCTGGATGAAAATGATTGGATGCCGTTAATTCGAATTCGGTTTTATCGCTTAAAAAACCTTTTTTCACCAAAGGAACCGGCAAAGCATTTGGTCCCAAATAACCGGGAGAAATCCGAATCCAGTTGCGCCAACCCGGATCACCAACTTCCCAACCGTGTAAATCGTTCCACCAACCGTAATTGGCACTCTGATCTTGTCCGCGAGCAAGTATAAAAGAAAACGAAAATAAAAACAGAATCAGAAGGTTCTTCATAATTCAAGGTTGATTGCACCAAAGATAAAAAAACCCTTTAGAAAAAATCTAAAGGGTTTTTAAAGAACTAGAGTTCAAGTTTTTCTTTTATGTTTTGTGGAATGGCATCTTTGTGCACCATAATGCACATTGTTTTATAATTTACATAGGGTTTCGACGCATAAAAATAGCCGCCGTACTGGTTGTAGTCTCCCCACGAATTTTTCACTTTATAAAATGTTCTGCCCTTCTGATCTTTTGCTGTTCCAACAATGTGCATTCCATGATCGTCGGTGGTAGTATAATTATCGAAAGCAGTTTGACGCATTTCCTGCGTTACTTCCAATTCAGGGGCCGGTTTATCCAACTGGTACAATTCTTTCTCTTTTTCCTTTTCTGAAAGTGTTTCCCAGCGGGTAATTTCGGCGTCGCTCATGTCATCGGTTTGTGCTACCGGAACCACTGCCACACCTTTGTTGCTCGACACAAAACCTTTTTCGCTGACATCGGCTGCCCATGCTACGGTAAAACCATTTTTCAACGAATAATCGATAATCTCTTCCAACTCTGTAATTGGCACATTATAAACTTCATCCCACGACCAGTTATCGGGAACTTCCAAAATAAATTTTGAGTAAAACGGGTGATGCGTATACGACGATATTTCTACATAATCGTCCATGTTTAATCCAACATAATTGCTGGCAAAACTTTGTGGAGTATATGTTTTTCCCTGGTATTCAAATTTTTGCGGAATTTCACCAAGATACGAATTTAACGTTCCTTCCACCGATTCGATCCAGGCAGTACTTAATTTGCGATTTCTGTTTTCAATTACTGCATCGACATGTTGTTCCAACACCCGATCCATTTCGCCATGCACATGTTTTACTTCGCCATAATTTAAGCCATCGTAAACCGATTCGGGAACAATTCCGTACGCTTTAATCATGTTGGTTACATCGTGAAATGCACCTCCTGCAGCAAAATTCATATTACCGTGCAAACGAATATCTTTTTGGGCTTTCTCCATATAGGTGTTCCAAACAATAAACATTTCAGAAAGGTCAACTTCAGGTTTTCCCAAACGGATCATTTCCGACTCCAAAAAAGATAATCCTGAAAACGACCAACAGGTTCCCGAACTATTTTGATTTTTCACCGAAGTTGCCGGCAATACGATTTCATCTTCGAAAACATAACCAAGCGGTTCTTTTCTCTTTTTGTCATCGTCGCTCTCCGCAAATACAGCATTAGCTGTAACCGCCATAAATACTACGGCAAGTAAAATACGCAATTTCATTCTAAATTTTATTTTAATCCCCTCGTTTTGAATTACTCCCAAAAATAATAAAATAATTGCTTTTTGAAAATATTAAAAAGTAAGAAATGATAAAAAAAGCAAATGTATTTATTCGACTGTAATGTTATTGTTTACTACATTTCCTGAACGGCCTGATAGCGATAACAATAAACCATATGATCGTTTATCATTCCGGTAGCTTGCATGTGCGAATAAACCACAGTGGAGCCCACAAATTTAAAACCTCGTTTTTTTAAATCGGTCGAAACCAGATCGGAAAGTTCTGTTTTTGCAGGCACTTCGTTTCTTTCGGTGAAGGAGTTTACAATGGGTTTGAAATTTACAAATCCCCAAATGTAACGATCAAAACTGCCAAATTCTTTTTGAATCTCAAGAAAACTCTTGGCATTGTTTACACACGCGGCAATTTTCATTTTATTCCGAATAATTGATTTATCCTGAATAAGTTTGTCTAATTTATCCTGATTATATTTTGCAACTATTTCCGGATCGAAATCATCAAAAGCTGTTCTGAAATTTTCGCGTTTATTCATTATAATTTGCCAGCTTAATCCGGCCTGGAATCCTTCGAGAACAAGAAACTCAAAAAGTTTCTGATCGTCGTGCAACGGAACACCCCACTCTTCGTCATGGTATTTCATCATCAATTCGTTAGCAGTTCCCCAATCGCATCTTTTACACATAGTTTATAATTATTGAGCCAATAAGTTAAATAAATATAATCAATACAAGCCTCAAACCTGTAATTTGTTATTTTTGCTTTTCAGTAAATGAAAATATGAAAAGGACAATTTTTGTGATCTTGCTTTTAGCAGGTGTTTTTCAAAGCCAGGCTCAGTTAAATATTAACCACTACATCAGGGTTGGACGAACACGAATATCGATTGGAAACTATACAGGTGCCATCGAATATTTCAACATTGTTATTAAATTTAAACCACATTTGGCAGAAGCCTATTTGTACCGCGGAACAGCAAAACATTCATTAGAAGATTATCGGGGTGCAATTAACGACTACAATAAAGCCATCGAAATAAAACCATATTATCCGAGGGCCTACAACAATAGAGGAATGGCGTATCACAACCTGAGGGAGTACGACCGTGCGATTGCAGATTACGATAAAGCTTTGGAATTCGATCCGAACGACGAATCGATTTATAACAACCGCGGAATTGCAAAACTGGCTCAGAAAAATCTCGAAGGTGCCATTGAAGATTATAACAAAGCGTTGGAAGTTAATCCGCAATCGACTTTTGCCTTGATGAACCGAAGTAATGCCAAAATTGTAAGTAACGATATCAGAGGAGCAATCAAAGATTTAAACGAGGTGATTATCATTCGCCCGCATTATGCAGCAGCATATTTAAACCGTGGGCTCGCGCGTTTCGAACTCGAAGATTATGCTTCGGCACTGCGCGATTACGACCAGAGTATAAAATTCGATCCTACAAATTCACTGGCATTTAATAACCGGGGGATAGTAAAACACAAACTCGAAGATTATCAGAGTGCAATTATGGATTACGATATGGCCATCGGTTTAAATCCGGAAATGGCCAGCGCTTATTTTAACCGGGCCATGGCACGCGAAATTTTGAAACTTCCCGGCTTCGAAAACGATTATACCATTGCAGCGCAGTTAAATCCAAAATTCGATTTAGAAAGCCGCCAGCTTGATGCTGAAAAACTTGCACAACAAAATCAACAAAACCAGCAGAACAATAAACAGCAAAATCAGGGACAGCAATCACAACAATCGCAAAGCGGAAACCAGCAAAGTAAAACACAAAATCAAAATAATCAGCAAAACAATACAAACAAGCTGGCACAAAATAACGACGATAAAAAGGAAGAAGCGGAGCAAAGAAAAAGAGATCGCAGAAATCGTATGAATCTGATTGTTGAAGATTCGCGCGATTTACCAAGTGAAGAAGAGGAAGAGGTGGAAGATGGGCGAATTCAAAATAAAAACATTACCATCGATTTGCAGCCACTTTTTATTATTTCTGCTTTTGAGAAAAACGATGTGGATTACGACCGCTTTCAGTATTATAACATGGCAATCGATGAGTGGAATGCCATTAATAATTATAATCCTTGGATGACACTGACCAATAAATCGGTGGATTCTTATCATGATATTTTTGAGAACTTTATTTTGTTTTTTAACGAAAAAATTGCGGTTCAGCCCAACAGTCATAATTACCTGAACCGTGGAATATTTTATAGTTTGGTTAAAGATTACACCGATGCACTCGAAGATTTGAATCGCGCCATTGAACTCGATAAAAAGTCGGGAATCGCTTATTTTACGCGAGCCAATTGTCGGTATAAAATGCTTCAGGAAATGGAAGCTCTCAGCAATTCGCAGACACAGGTCGATTTTGCGGTTGGAATTCAGGATCGGAATACCAACAATGATCAGATAACAACTTTGGATTACAACATCATTTTAGACGATTATGAAGTTGCGCTTTTTGAGAATCCGAATTTCATTTTTGGATACTACAACAGGGCTTTTATCAAGTTGCGCCTGGGCGAATTTAAAAGTGCCATCGAAGATTTGAACCGTGCGATCAGGCTTGAACCCGAATTTGCAGAAGCTTATTTTAATCGTGGGCTTACCAAAATTTATCTCGACGATTTGGAAGGTGGAGCACTCGATTTAAGTCGTGCCGGCGAGCTGGGAATTTATGGTGCATACAACATAATAAAACGGTATTGTAATTAGTGATAAGACACAACAAAAATCGAACGTCATCCCGAATTTATTTCAGGTTCTGTTCTTTGAACGATGAGTGCTGAACAGGTAGCTAAAGGACGTTAACATACGTATCGTTTCTACATTGTTTATTTGTGTTTTAAAACCCATAACTGAACCTCTTCAAAAGCCCTCCAGTGTTGATTTCGGGTTGTTTTTTCAGATGCAGCTTTCACTTTTCGATGTAGACACAATTCAAGTTGAAATCGTCCACCTTCTTCAATTTCCTTTTTAACAGGATTTATTTTAGCGACCTCGGTAATTTGCCCTAAATTGGAAAATAGCATCACGAGTTTTCCATTTGGTTGAAGTCGTTTTTTGGCTTCTTCGAAAAATTCCGGGAAAAGATTTTCATCGTAATAAATAGCTTTATCATTTCTATCCAATTCGCCTGAAGCCGGCAACCAGGGTGGATTAAAAACAATTAATTCGGTTTGTTTTGTCCATTTTGCAAATAAGTGTCCCAAATCTAATTCTATTTTTCGCGAGAGTTTGGTAGTTCCCATAAACTCTTTCAAACCAAAAATTGCATTTGAATTTGTATCGGTTGCAAAAACCTTCTGAAATCCGTGTTGTACCAGTTGCATCGAAAGCACACCGCTCCCAACACCAATGTCGATTGCCGATTTTTTATCGCCAGCATATCGTTTTAACCAATTATCGAAAAGAATTAAATGCTCGAAACGGCTTGGAAAGTACGTTCCATAATAAGGATGAATTTTATTTCTCAGAACAGGAATTGAAACGCCATTTTTGTACCATTGCCAGGCACTGTTTAATCCCTGAACCTGGGGAAAGGGTAAAACAAAGTCTGGGATTTCGAGATAAAGTTTCTCTAACCAACCAATAGATGGCGATTTTTTAATCACCAATTTATGATTGCTAATTTCGAGTAAAATAAGATGAGAACGTTTTCGATATTCGGAGCGATACTCCCGCTGTTCTTTAAATGATTGATTCGGAAAACTATGTTTTAAACGAAGTTGCAATTCGTACAAAAGCACCAAACCATTATGGTAAGTTCCTTCTACTAAAACATATTTATCATCGAGGAGTGAATCGATTGTTGACTGTACATCAGTCCCTTGTCGGAAATATTCAGTAACAATGCCAGATGGAATCGGATCGGGTCTGTGTATTTGCAAGTCATTATTATTCAAATTCTTGTGTTTTGTTGCAAGGTAACATTCTTATTACGGGAAACCGATCTTTTGCGCCTTTTAAAGAATTAAACCTTGTTTTAAAATCAAATTCTCAACTAATGCAA